>JAISPY010000144.1 GCA_031274565.1 Treponema sp. | reverse complement strand
TTGGAACTGCCTCATCTATCAAAGAGGGATTTGAGTTCCTCGTGGCTCATGCGGGTGAGCCAGGATTCTCCGGAGGAGACGGTCAGGTCCGCCAGTTCCTGTTTGCTGGTGAGCATGGCGTCGATCTTCTCTTCGAAACTGCCTTTGGTAATGAATCGATGGACAAAGACGTTTCGGGTTTGACCGATGCGGAAAACCCGGTCCGTGGCCTGGTTCTCCACAGCGGGGTTGTACCATAAATCGTAATGGATCACCCGGCTTGCGGCGGTAAGGTTGAGACCCAAGCCTCCGGCTTTGAGGCTTACCAGAAGAATCTTGACGCTCGAATCGGTCTGGAACCGGTCGATTACCTGGCTTCGCTTTTTCTGCGGCATACCTCCGTGGTAGATCAGGGTCATTTCCCCCAATTCATTGCGAATGATGCTTTCAAGACAGGTTAAGGTCTCTACATACTGGCTAAAGATGAGCACTTTTTCCCGGTTGGCCAGGATTGCTTCTAAGCGGGTGAGGAGCAGTTGCGCCTTGCCTGAGAGCTTTGATATGGCGGGGCTTTCTTTATCATACACCAGGGGATGGTCACAGACTTGTTTCAGTGCGGTGAGCAGGCTCAGCACCAGGGTGGAACGGACCCCAGGCTCCTCCATATCCGCAGACTTCTGTAAGGTCTCGGTAACAATGCTCTCGTATAACGCGGCCTGTTCCTTTTCCAAGACCGCGTATTCGTTGCTGGTGATCTTCTCAGGCAGGTCCGCAATAATGGTCCGGTCGGTTTTAAGCCGCCGCAACAAGAAGGGTGCGGTAATTTTTTTCAGCGCCTCCGCCGTTTCCTTTTGACGCATCACTTCGATGGGAAACCGGTACGCATCCCTAAACTCCGCAGGGGTTCCCAGGTATCCGGGCAGGATGAAATCAAAGAGGGAACGCATATCTTCAAGCCGGTTCTCCACCGGGGTTCCGGAGAGGGCAAGCCGGTACTGAGAACGGAGGCGCTTGACCGTTTTTGCCCCCCGAGTATCGGCATTTTTCATAAGGTGGGCTTCATCCACGATTAAGAGCGAGAAGGGATGGTCCTGGAGCCGCTCCGCGTCCCGTACTACGGTCTGGTAGGTGGTGAGAAACACCTCATGCCCATCGTCTAAGACGCGCCGGGTCCCATGATACCGGGATACCGCCAGGGAAGGGGCGAAACGGCCCAGCTCCCGCTCCCAGTTCTCAAGGAGCGCCGCCGGGGCGATGATGAGACTGCGATCCCGCAAGAGACCTTCCGCTTTGAGATAGAGCAGTACGGTGATGGCCTGGATGGTCTTCCCCAGTCCCATGTCATCCGCGAGGATGCAGCCGAAACCTGCAACCAGGAGGGAACATACCCAATTAAAGCCTCGTTCCTGGTAGTGCCGGAGCTGGGCATTGAGTCCTGGGGGAACCGGAAAAGTCCGCTCGGTTAAGAGTTGGGTGATGATCTGTTCCGCATCAAAGGAGAGGAGGCTGTCTCCGGTGAAATAGGCTTTGAGGAAATCGTTCACCTGGGGGGCGGGAGCAGTGTTGGCCTTCTTGAGGAGCCGGGCAAGCTCATTCGGGTCCAGGCGGACAAAGGCATCTTTGAATTTAACCAGGGCCTTCTTCTGCTTCACCAGGGCCTTAAACTCCTCCAGGGTTAAGACCACATCTCCAATGGCCACCTGCCATTGCCAATCCAAAAGATCAGACAGCCCCAGGTAATGCACCAAGGCGCCAGCCTGTTTAGCGGAGGTTTTTAGCACGAGTCGGGGCTTTAATTCCCGGTGGAGGTTCTTGGGGAATACCACCTCGATGCCTAAACGGGAGAGGAGCAGGGACGCATGATCCAGGAATTCGAGGAGCCGCTCTTCCGTAAGCCGCACCGCAGCCTTGGTGGTAAGGCTTCCCAGCTCCGGGAGGTAATGGGAAAGGGCCGTCGGCGCCTTGAGCACCTCGATGGTTCCGGTCTTCTTGGCCGCGTCTTTAAGGGGGATCTTTTCAAGCCCTTGGGGACCTGCAAGCAGCACCTCCATAGAGAGCTTGAAGTCCCCGGTATCCGCATCCTTGGCGGAACCGGCTTTCAGGTTGAGTCGGTACTTCCAGAGTGAAAAGTCGATGTACAGCACCGAAAGCCAGCGGTCTATGGCTAAGGGTATGCTCCGCAGGGCCGGGGACGCCACATCGTAACCTGCACCTTGGAAGAAGATAGCCAGCAGTTCCCGATACTCCCTGCTTCCTTTTTGGTAGGTGCCTTGCCGGGAAAAATAGTGCTGTCGCACCCATTCCCCCAGGAAGGCTGAGGCGAGGAGGTTCACCACGCTGCGGCCGCTGGCAAAGGTTTTTTCCTTGGCCTTGGTCCGCTTCTTAGGTTCAAGGCTCAACATCCGATCCTCATAATCCGCGAGCCGATTGAGGACCTCGTTGATCAGGGGCAGGCTGTCAAAGGGCTTCCAGATGATCCTAAGGAATGCGCCGGATTTCTTGGTTTTGGTCCCCGGGAGGGCCGTTTCCATGAGGACCGCCGGAATAAAAGCCCCAGCAGCGCAGAGGAGATGGAGAAACTTAAAGAGATGCAAGAGGAAGGTATAGGAAGCCGTACCATCCTCCCCAGAGAAGGACCGAAAACGATGAAATGCCTCATAAAGGGTATGGTGGTGTTCTTCCCCGGAAACGGTTTCCTGAACCAGGATGAGTTCCGCCCCAGGCCGAGGATCCGCGGCGCTGATGGTCCAGCGGGAACGGGAAAAGGTATGTTCCTCCTCAGTTGACGCAGCTTCGGCATCCTGCCAGTACTCGAACCGAGCCGCATGGTGGTAGAATTCCGCCAGTACCACGGTAAAGTCCCGTTCAGAGAACGAAGGCGCAGGGGGCAGCAGGGAAAGGATCAGCTCCGCACAATGGGGAATATCGGGAAACTCAGGCGCTTCCGCCGGTGGGTTTCTGGGGCCGGAATCCGGCGTTATGGTGAAGGGAGGGGGAAGCTCCCGAGCCAGGGAAGCGCCGAACCGTTCGGCCAGGGTCTGTACCTCAATGCCCCGGAGCCGAAACAGGATGCGAGGATCCGCATCAATCTCCCGGGCTATAATATAGTAGAGCGCTGCCATATGCTTACAGGGATCCCCATAATCCGGGCAGGTACAGGACCGTTTCATCTCGCTCCAGCGTTTGGGGATGAGGTGGATCCCTTCTTTTTTGAGCTTTATGAGCAGTTCTTCCGACAGTTTCCCCGCGGCAAGCAGGGCAAGCACAGAAGGGTCCTCCTGCATCAAGGCCAGGACCCGTTCCTTTTCGGGTAATGCGGGGAAGCTGATTTCTACCCGGTAGAAAGGCCGGTAGTTTCCTTCAACCTTGGCCACTGCCTTACCATCGGTAATATGCAGGGAGAGCACCTTCCCGGTATTGGCATAGCTCCTCCCTCGGTCAAGCCGGGCTCCCATCTGGTAGCTATCCAGCACCTCGATAAACCACTTGCCCCAGGGGGTAATGCCGTAGTTTTGTCTCGCCATGGGCCTATTCCAACGCTTCTTCCCGCCAGCAGGGGCGGCCCTGGGAGCTTCCCTGGAACAAGACCATGTGGGTGTATCCCGCCTGTAACAGGGTTTCCCGAGCCTCCTCATAATGGCCGTCCAGGTCTTCCGCCCTATGGGCATCAGCGGTGATAATAACCGGTACGTGTTTTGCCTGTAAACGCCGCAACATGGCGAGGGAAGGGTAGGTATCCGGGATTCTATAGCGATTGATGCCTCCGGTATTCACTTCTACCACGATGGAGGAAGCCCCCAGGGTCTCCGCAATCCCCTGGATGCGGCGCTGATACCCTGGACTTTCCAGGGAAAACCAGCGGCCCTGGGGGTTGTTTTTCTTTATCAGATCCGCGTGTCCCAGAATATCGAAGCCCCCGGTCCGGATCATCCCCTCCACCGCATCCCAATAGGCTTCCATCAGGGCTTCCGGGTCATGGGAAAAACCCTCGCGGATACCCCGTGCAAATACCTCCGGGCTATCGTCTACGGTAAAAGGCGCTCCTTGGGGGGGAATCACGTAATGCACAGAACCGATACGATAATCCAAACCCAGGTCTTGATACTCCTTATCCCCCGGTCCCATGCAGCCCGGGATATAATCGATTTCCAGGCCGAGAAACACCTGCAACTTCCCTTCCCAGCGCAGGCGGGCCAGGCGCACCGCATCCAGGTACGCTTCGAAGCGATCCTCCGGAATATGCCAATCCGTCCGAAATCCGGTCTTGCGATAGACCGGCGCATGGGAACTGAACCCAAGGGACAGGAGTCCCTTTTCATAGGCCCTGCTGCATAAGGTTTCAATGGCATCCTGTCCATCACAGAAGGTAGAATGGGTATGAAGACAGGAATACCGCACGCCCCTTTCCGCCTTATTCAGCGTTCCGTACTACCCGAAATCCGACGTAACTGGTCTTGGTATACGGGGACATACGGACCCGGTTGGCCGAGCGCAGGTATTGGGGGGCGCTGTACCAGCCACCGCCCCGGACTATCCGACGGTTTGGAACCCATTCCTCAGACCCATACGGCCCATACCCATCCCAGCACCACTCATAGACATTGCCGTGCATATTGTGGAGGCCCCAGGGATTCGCCGGAAAACTTTCAACCGTGGTGGGTTGCTGCCGGTATACTCCTGCGCGGCTATTCCTATAACGATAGGTCCCGTCATAGTTACTCTGGTTGGTGGTAATGGTATCCCCCACATTAAAGGCCGTGGTAGTACCTGCCCGGCATGCGTATTCCCATTCCGCTTCGGTAGGTAACCGGTACCCATTGGCCTCCCGGTTCCAGATGATATGTTCTTCATCAATGCTATACGCAGGGGTCAAGCCTTCCTGGATACTCCGGGCATTGCAGTAGCCTATGGCATCAAACCAGTTCACCCGTTCGACCGGGAAGGCGGCTCCTTTGAAATAGCTGGGATTTATCCCCATCACTGCGGCATAGTCCCGCTGGCTTACCTCGTATTTCCCCATGTAAAATCCGAGCATCCTAACCCCGTGGGGTACTTCATCCGCATCCCGGGCAATTTCCGAAAGGGGACTTCCCATGGTGAAAATCCCATCGGGTATGCGTACCAGGGATTCAGGGATCGCTCGCTTTTCCGGTAGCCGTACCGGCGCTGGAGGGGCCGCCGGCTCTTCCGGCAGGTGTACCACCACTGGAGGGGGCTCTTCCTTTTCCGGGAGGCTTTCTTCCGCGAGAAGCGGTTCGGGGATTGCGCTGGGACCTTCTTCCTCAACCGTCCCGACCAGCGCGGCTGCAAGTTGCTCCAGGGAGGGTAATTCCTCGGTTATGACCGTATATTCCATATCCCCGCCCCGGACCAGGCTGGCGTCTTCGGTGTCCACGATAGAGGCCATGAACAGATGGGCGCTTCCCAGGTTCAGCAGATCCCCTGCCAGCACATAGGGGATATGGGTTATGATGCCGATGGTTTTGATCCGGACCGGATCGATGATACCCACATAGGGGATGCTCAAGTTTCGTATCAGGGTTTCGATGCTTAAGGCCCAGGGCAGAACCGCGTAGGTTCCCCGGTTGGCCAACTCAATCGTAAGCAACTGGACTAATATATCCGCTTGCCGGATTTCCGCGCCCTGGTTCGGGGTATAGAAGGGCAAGACCGTCAGTTTGGGCAGATCATTCCGGATATTTTCGGCGCCCTGGATCAGTTTGGCGCTTATAGCCGGTACAAAAGAACGAAATTCTCTGAGGGTGCTGTACTGCCGATACTCCCCGGCCACCTCCCGGAGGGTTCGCATCTCTACCAGCGAGATAAGGACCAGATTACTGGCGCCGATCCGTTCAGTGCGTACCAGAATGGTAAAATCCGTTTTAAGCTGACCCCGTACTTCCGCAATAATATCCTCAGCTTTTTCCACCGAATCGGGTAAGACGGTTTCTTCGGTAATGCGCTTAAAATTGCTGGTACAGGGAATCACCGTGAAAGCGGTACGGAGATCCCCCTGATTCGCAAATAATAAGGTAATGATTTCTTCGTCTCCCCCAACCGCACCGGTGAAAGGTAGGATGGTGAGAGATGGCTTGGTCTGCGCTTCAAGGGTAAGGGATAGTAAGATACCCCACATGCACATAAGTGCTAATTTCGACGCCCTTTTCATAGTACCGTTACTCCTTATAATACTCTTAATGCTCTCATGCTTCCTGGTTTTTGTTTTTTCTTTTTTTTCTTATTTTTATTTTTTTATTAGATTAGGTAATTTTCGTCATATTGTATACGTTTCTTGAGTCTTTTTCCAGTACCTTGGCGGGATGACTACGCCTGATTGCAAACCTGCGCGCACCGCACAACCCGCCGGGAAAAGTTCGTGTATCCATCGTAGTATACCGTAAGCTGCGGAACCGCAGAAGGGGCTGGGTCTATTCAGGGCAGCCGCAGGTACCCTGAAAGTGCGCTAAAAAAGGGTCCGCATTACACGAACCTGCGGGGGCCCCGCTGTTTTGCGGTTTTCACTCCAGGGTACGGGAGAAACGCCGCCGGCCAGGGTTCACCAGACGGGAAGCGGCGCTTCCCGCTGGCTCCGGGCGTCCTCAGGGTTCCCCGTTTAGAAGGGGCCGGTCCAACCCAATTGGCTGTAAGTGTAGACACCGCCGGCCTTTCCCTTACCTTCGTAGTAGGCCCGGAAGCCGCCTTGTATGCTATCATCAACTAGAGTACAACCATCCGGGATGGTTATGCTGGTGAGGGGACAGTTCTGGAAGGCATTAGTCTCGATGGTCTTTGTTTTCGGGAGGATCGCCGTACGCAATTGTGTGTTGTAGGGCTGAAAGGCGCTAATTGGGAGGGTTGTTATTTCCGGGAGGTTCACCGTGATAATCTGAGTACATTTGTGGAAGACTCCTTGGCTGAGGGTTGTTGCCGCCGGAAGGTACACCGTGATCAGCCCCGTGTTCTCCAAGGACCACTCGCGGAAGGTCGTTGCTTTCGGGAAGTTTACCGACTTCAAGCTTATATTGTTCTTGAAGGCAAATGCGCGGAGTTCCACGATGTTCGCGCCGCTTATTTCTTGGAGGTTCGTGAAGGACCTAAAGGTGGGAGACCCGGTTGATCCGGCTGCTATGCTTGTGGCCTCGTCAGGCAGGGTGAGGGACGCGATCCATTGCTGTCCGGCAG
>JAISPY010000123.1 GCA_031274565.1 Treponema sp. | reverse complement strand
CGGTACGCGTCCCCCAGGTCAAGGAGAGCCCCGGATACGATGAACTGGGCCCCCAGCCGCTTCCCGATTGCCTGGGCGGACTCATCGCTCACCTCCCCGGAAGCCTGCACATCCATCTCCTTACGGATAAGCTCCAGGCTCCGCCGGTCCACGATGGTCAGCTTCTTGCTCTGTACCAGTAACCCGTTCAGCTCTTCGATGACATAATCCGAGAACCCCTCTGCGGGCGAACTGAAATTGAGCACCGCGACTTTCACCCCCTGCCCCAGGGCCTGCTCAACCGCCGCTGCAGCCTGGGCTATCGCCTGGTCCAGCGGAACCGGCGCGCTCTGCGCCGCAAGCCCCACCGCAGCCCAAAGCCCCGCGCACAACACCGCACTCATCCCCAATCGCTTCATAGCAACTCCTTTAACCCATAATGGAAAAAAGCATACCAGAACCAAGCCCACTGCTCTAGCCAGGGTTCCACCCCCACCCCCTGTGCTAAACGGGTCCCGTAATTTTTGCTCATGCCTAAGGCTTATACCGTACAAGCGGTTGCTCTGATATGGTCTCTTGCATCGGTTACTCCATTTTTAGTATCATGGAAATATATAGAGAAGATATGCGAGCGTAAAGCATAGTACTCTATGATTTTCGCCGGTATCAGGAAATCGGCGGTACCAGGGGAGGCGTTATGACCATAGCTGTCATGTTGGAGCAAAGTGGGGTGCTTACCCTGCTGGGCATGGGAATCGTGTTTGGATTCCTGGTTATTATGATTATCTGTATCACCCTGTTGGGTAAGGTAATCCATGCCCTGGGCTGGGACAAGGATGTTCAGCAAGCAGCGGTAACGGCGGCCCCTGCCGCTCCTGTTATAAGTAGCAGCGGTACCGATGCGGTGATAACCGCGGTTATCGCCGCCGCAGTTACCGAATATCGTAAGACTAATTCTTAATTTTTTAAAACAAGGAGCTTAAAAAATGGCTACAGTTAAACTTACCGATCTGGTGCTGCGGGATGCACACCAATCCCTATTCGCTACCCGTATGGTTACGAGTGATATGCTTCCGATTGCGGATAAACTAGACCGAGTCGGCTATTGGGCGCTGGAAGCCTGGGGAGGCGCCACGTTCGATTCGGCGATTCGGTTCTTGAACGAAGATCCCTGGGAACGGCTCAAGAAGCTCAAGGCGGCCCTGCCCAATACGAAGATCATGATGCTGCTCCGGGGACAGAACCTCCTGGGGTACCGGCATTACGCAGATGATGTGGTTGCGAAGTTCGTGGAGACCGCGGCAAAGGACGGGGTGGATGTGTTCAGGATTTTCGACGCCTTAAACGATCCCCGGAATTTCAGGGCCGCCACGGAGGCTGCCAAGAAAACCGGCAAGCACATTCAGGCGGCTATCTCCTACGCGACAACTCCCTTTCATACGATTGAAAAGTACGTGGAGCTTGCCAAGGAATACGCCGCGGTGGGGGCTGATTCCCTCTGTATCAAGGATATGTCCGGGCTTTTGAAGCCCTATGAGGGCTATGAGCTGGTGAAGGCCCTCAAAAAAGCGGTGGATATTCCTATTGAAATCCACTCCCACGCCACCACGGGTATGTCCGTGGCGACCCTGGTCAAGTGCGCGGAGGCAGGGGCGGATATTCTCGATACGGTTATCTCTTCCCTGGCTATGGGTACGAGCCATAGCCCCACCGAAACCATGGTGGAGATTTTTAAGGGTACTGCATACGATACTGGCTTGGACATTAACCTGCTCCTGGAAATTGCCGCGTATTTCCGGGAGGTGCGGAAGCATTACAAGCAATTCGAGTCCAGCTTTTTGGGAGCGGATACCCGGATCCTGGTGTCCCAGGTTCCCGGGGGGATGCTTTCCAACCTGGAGGGTCAGTTAAAGGAACAGGGCGCTTCCGACAAGATCGACGCGGTGCTCAAGGAAATCGCGGTGGTGCAGAAGGACTTTGGCTATCCGCCCCTGGTTACGCCCTCCAGCCAGATCGTAGGAACCCAAGCGGTGTTCAACGTCCTCTTTGGCCGGTACAACAAGCTCACCGGTGAATCCATCGATCTCTTGGCGGGCAAATACGGCGCATGCCCGGCTCCCAAAAATCCCGAGGCGGTGAAGAAGGCGCTTGAGGCACTGAAGCTCGAAAAGGAGATTACCCACCGGCCTGCGGACGATATTCCCAATGAATACGGGAAACTTGAACAGGAGACTAAAACGATTCTGGGAACCGGTGCGGTTACGGCGGAAGATGTGTTGACCTATGCGATGTTCCCCAAGGTTGCCCCGGATTTCTTCAAGAAGCGCTCCCAAGGACCGGTGAAGTTTACTTCCGAAGCGGCGGCCCCGGCTCCCGTGGCCCCTCGGGCCTCCGCGCCTGCGCCTTCGAATCAACCGGCCAAGTACGTGGTCAACGTGAACGGTGCGGATTATACCGTGGTGGTCTCCCCTGCCGGCGCAGGCGTACCGGCAGGTACGGTGGTGGCGGCTCCGGCGGCAAGCGCGGCCCCGGCTCAGGTTGCTGCCGCGCCTTCAGGGGGCGGCACGGTGATCGCCGCGCCGGTCGCAGGGACGATCATCCGCTATGCGGTGGCTGAGGGCGCCCCGGTGGTTTCCGGAACCACGGTTATCATCATTGAATCCATGAAGATGGAACTGGAGATCAAGGCCACTGCAGCGGGAAAGATTCACTTCCTGGTTCCCGCCGGAACCCAGGTGGCTTCCCAGCAGCCGGTCGCTGAGATTCAATAGGATTGCCATACCATGCTAAATCATAAAAAGGACCCGGTGTGGGTTACGAAACTATGCCTTGCGCTGGTGGTGGGAGCGTTCGTGTTCTCCTTTATGCCCCGGGCGCTCGCCCAGAGTCCTGCTCCGGCTGCAAGCGGCCCGGTGGACTATGCGTCCTTCAGGAACCCCGACGGCATCATCCCGGGAAGTGAAGATATCGAGGATATTTCCTTCGGCAGTTTTATCAAGAATATTGCGGAAACCACCGGAATTTTTGCCTTCCTTACCGATAAGACGCCGAAAGAGACCCCTGCGGGGGATCCTATCACCATTTTTGGCTGGCAGGAATTCCTCATGGTGGCGGTGGGCTTCCTCATCGTGTACTTGGGTGCGGTGAAGGGGTTTGAACCGCTGCTCCTCATCCCCATCGGCTTTGGGACTATTTTTGTCAACATTCCTTTTGCGGGGATGGGGGATCTTCCCCACGGTTTCCTTCATATTATCTATGAGACCGGGGTGGGGAACGAGTTTTTCCCCCTGATCATCTTCATGGGTATCGGAGCTATGACGGACTTTGGTCCCCTCATCGCCAACCCCAAGACCGCGATCTTGGGAGCTGCGGCCCAGTTCGGGGTATTCGGCACCCTGTTCGGCATCAGCTTCGCCAATTTCATTCCAGGGGTTACTTTTAATCTCAAGGAAGCCTGTTCCGTGGCGATCATCGGCGGCGCGGACGGTCCCACGACCATCTACATTGCGGCCCAGCTTGCGCCGCATCTTTTGGCTACGGTGGCAGTGGCGGCGTATTCCTATATGGCCCTGGTGCCTATCATCCAGCCGCCGATTATGAGAGCCTTAACCTCCAGGGAGGAGCGGCTTATCAGGATGAAACAGCTCAGGCCGGTTTCCAATGTGGAGAAGATATTTTTCCCTATGGTGGTGTTTGTGCTGACCATTCTGCTTATCCCCTCAGCGGCGCCGCTTATCGGGTGCCTGATGTTCGGTAACTTTATCAGAATGTGCGGGGTGGTGGAGCGGCTGAGTAAGACCTTACAGAACGAGCTTATGAACATCGTGTCCATTTTCCTGTCCCTGGGGGTGGGGAGCCAGATGACCCCGGAAAAATTCCTCAACCCTTCATCGCTTATCATTGTGGTCATGGGCTTGGTGGCTTTTTCCATTGCCACTGCCACGGGGATACTGGTGGCGAAACTTATGAACCTGTTCCTGAAGGAGAAGATCAATCCCCTCATCGGATCAGCGGGGGTTTCCGCGGTGCCTATGGCCGCCCGGGTTTCCAACAAGGTGGGTCTTGAAGAGGATCCGGGGAACTTCCTCCTCATGCACGCCATGGGGCCGAATGTTTCGGGGGTTATCGGAACCGCCATAGCCGCGGGGGTTATGATCGCGGTCTACGGTGGGTAAGGACGCACCGTTCCAGCGGTTCCGCCGGAACCGCCAACCGCAGGACTTATGATTGCGGTCTACGGTGGGTAAGGACGCACTGTTCCAGCGATTCCGCCGGAACCGCCAGCCGCGGGACTTATGATTGCGGTCTACGGTGGGTAAGGACGCACCGTTCCAGCGGTTCCGCCGGAACCGCCAGCCGCAGGAGTTATGATTGCGGTCTACGGTGGGTACGAGGCGGCAGTTCAAAGGGGGAGAGGGTTTTTATGCCCTCCGCCTCTTTTTCTTGTTTTTATTAGTGCTCCATGTTAGGGAGGGTTAGGATGATCGATTTACACAGCGATGCATTAGAAGATGAAGATTTCGATACTATTTTATCTGCAGATATTAATTTCTCAGGGACCCTCAGTTTTGAAAAACCCTTTCTTATCCGGGGCAGGGTGCGGGGTGAAATCATTGCCACAGGGCTCCTCCTGGTGGATCAGGAAGGGGAAGTAGACGCCTATATTAACGCCCCCCAGGTGATCATCCGAGGGGCGGTCAACGGAAATGTTACTGCTGCGGATAAAATAGAAGTAAGCGCTACCGGAAGATTGCACGGTAATATCAAGACCCAGGAGATTGCTATGGAGCCAGGCTGCAAATTTAACGGTTCTTGTACCATGGATGAAGATGGTTCAAACAATGCAGGTAATTCCTAAAGGTCTATGCCTCGGACTGATGCTGTGCATGATCTCCGGGGGATTCGGCTTTGCCCAGGTACGGCCTGATGCCTTGGCGGAATACCGGAATGGTAATTATGAACGGGCGGTCTCTATCTGTATGGATGAAATCGCGGTAAATTCGCATAACCTGGACGCGCATGTGGTCCTCTGCTGGAGCCTGATACGGCTCAGCCGGTACCAGGATGCCCTCACCTATGCACGGGTAGGCCGGAGTCTCAGCCGCTATGATCCGCGGATCATCGAAATTCTTGGGGAAATCAGCTATTATGAGGGCCGGAATCGGGAGGCTTTGCAGCATTTTCAAGAATATATCAACTTTGCACCAGAAGGAACCCGGATCGAAACGGTGTACTATTTTATCGGGGAAATCTATATCCGGCTTGGCCGCTTCCGCCATGCGGATATCGCCCTTTCCACCGCAGTGCATTGGCAGCCGGGGAATGCAGGTTGGTGGACCAGGCTGGCCTATGCCCGGGAAAATGCGGGGGATCTGACGGAAGCTGTTACCGCCTATGAACGGGCCTTGTCCCTCAATTCCCAACTGACGGACGCCCGAAGAGGTTTGACCCGTACCCGCCAAGCCATGGGCGCTCGATAGGGTTATGGTTTCCGTATCCTTGTATACGCTGGGCTGCAAGGTCAATCAGCTTGAAAGTGAATCCATCGCGGATGCCTTCAGGGTTCGGGGCTTTAGGGTACTTCCTTGGAATGGAGCAGCCGGGGAACCGATGGTGGATATCCTGGTGATTAATACCTGTACGGTAACATCCAAGGCTGAACAGAAGGCCCGGCGGATCATTCGAAAAGCCTTACGGGATCATCCCCAGGCGGTTCTTATGGTAACCGGCTGTTATGCCCAATTAGCTGGAGAGGCGCTGCAGAGCTTGGGAAGGGAGGACGGTTCCGTTCCTGTGGAGGCAAACCGGCTTATGGTGGTATCCGGGGATACTAAGAGCCTGCTCTTGGACCTGCCGGGGTTTCTTGCAGATACTATGCCGGAGCAGATTGCGCCGGTTCTGCTCTCTCAGTGGCTGCGGGATCAGGAGACTCCCCTGGTAAAAAAAGCTGAACGGTTCCGGTTTAGTCCCGGGGATTTTTCCCTCCATTCCAGGGCTTCCGTAAAGATTCAAGACGGCTGTGATAACCACTGTTCCTACTGCCGGGTGCGACTTGCCCGGGGGCGGAGTGTAAGCCTTGAGGCGGAGCGGGTCCGCGCTGCGGTGCAAGCCCTGGAAGCCAAAGGCTATACAGAAGCGGTAATAACCGGGGTAAATATCACCCAATATCGGGATACCAGTGCGCCCCAGGAAGGGGCATTGCATCTGGCCGCGCTGTTGAGGGACCTTCTTTCGGGAACCGAGCGTATCAGGCTGCGGCTCTCTTCCCTTGAACCAGAGGGACTTACGGATGATCTTATAGCCGTCCTGGGGCATCCCCGGATTCGGCCGCATTTTCATCTTTCCGTACAGTCCGGCAGTCCCGCAATTCTGGAGCAGATGGGACGCCGGTATACGCCGGAGACTATTGAAACAGGGGTACGCCGCTTACGGGCGGTTAAAGATGACCCTTTCTTGGCCTGTGATATTATTACCGGGTTTCCCGGTGAAACCGCGGAAGAGTTTGAAAAGACCTATGCCCTGTGCCGGGGCATTGGTTTTGCCTGGATCCATGCCTTTCCCTATTCCCCGCGGCCTGGTACCGAGGCATATACCTATCCAGGAGCGGTGAGTGAACGGGAGGCGGTTCTGCGGGTGGATCGGCTCATAACGCTGGGCCGGGAAGGACGGCATGCCTATAGCCGCCGCTGGCTGGGCCGGGAAGTGGAAGCGGTCCTGGAGGCCCACGGGGAACCCCATCCTTCCGAAGCCGTCGGGGTAGCTGATAATTACCTTAAACTGCTCGTGCGCTTTCCAGACCATGAGCCGCCGCTTACGGGTAAGCCGTGCCGGTGCCGCATATACGGGTTCCCTGAGGAGCACGGGGCATTTTCCCGGTTTGACGCCCTGGCGGAGTGTCTATGACGGTTTGGCAGTCCTACTGCCCCCGCATCCCATAGACCTTAATCCTGAACTCCGCCCGTTTGAGGGTTGCTTGGGCCGTATCAGCCTCGAATCTAAAGTGTTTCGACGCGATCCGTTCGGTTGCCCGCTCCTTCGCAAGTACTGCCCGGTCATAATCGATCTCCTCAGGCCATTCCGCCGCATCCGCTAATAAGATCGCTTTATGATGGGTAACTTCCAGAATACCCTCGGTGGTAAAGGCCGTCTTCCATTGGCCGTGCAGGTCCTTTATCCGCAAAATACCGGTACTTACGGGCGCGATAAAGGGGGTATGCTGGGCATAGATTCCTATTTCACCATCCGTAAGGGTAAGCACCAGAACCATCACCTGGTCTTTGAAAAAAAACCGATAGGGGGTATGCGCCTCAAAGGTAAAGAGATTCGCCACGCCGCTCCTCCTTTAGGGCAACGCTGATTAACTTGACGCTCATCAGCGTTGCCCTATTGTTTTTCTCGTTTTCCTGCGGAAAACTGCGAAAAACCACATTAAAGGAAGCACTGATTTATTCTCGATTGAAT
>JAISPY010000106.1 GCA_031274565.1 Treponema sp. | reverse complement strand
GCGGGAACCATCCTCATGTTCATAGGAGGAGCGGCATTGCTCATTATCGGCATGGGCTTCTTCACCCTGGGCGCAGATATGGCGATGATGCCTATGGGAGAGGGCATCGGCATCCAGCTCACCCGGGTACCCAGCCTAGCGGTGATCCTGGGCATCAGTTTTGTCATGGGCCTCATCATTACCATCGCGGAACCAGACCTCCAGGTGCTGGCCCGGCAAGTGCCCTCCATTCAGCCATCCATGGTGCTGATCCTCACCGTTGGCATAGGAGTAGGATTCTTCCTTATGGTGGCGATAATCCGAACCCTCTTCAAAATACGGCTTTCAGTGCTGCTGCTCGGTTTTTACCTGATTACCTTTCTGGTTGCTTTTTTTGCCCCTGGTAACTTCATCCCCGTGGCCTTTGATTCCGGCGGAGTTACCACCGGTCCCATTACGGTGCCTTTCATCCTTGCCTTGGGGGTCGGGGTTGCGTCTATCCGAAGCGATAAACATTCCCAGGATGACAGCTTCGGCCTGGTGGCCCTGTGCAGTATCGGCCCTATTCTAGCGGTCCTCTTACTGGGTATCTTTTACGAACCCGGAGGCGCGGATGTGGAATCCCATACCGTACCGGTGGTAGCCACTTCCCGGGATGTGGTTACCCAATTTGCCCGGCACTTTCCTGATTACTTTGAGGAGGTGCTTAAAGCCCTGGCCGCTATCGTGATCTTCTTTCTGGTGTTCCAGTTTATAGCCCGGCGTTTCAAACGGCACCAGATCGTGCGGATCGTAGTGGGATTCCTGTATACCCTGGTCGGCCTGGTGGTCTTCTTAACCGGGGTCAATGTGGGGTTCATTCCAGTGGGGCATCTGCTGGGTTCAGCGCTGGCGGCTTCCCCTTTCAAGTGGATCCTGGTTCCCTTAAGTATGCTGATAGGCTACTTCATCGTGGATGCGGAACCGGCGGTCCATGTACTCACCAAACAGGTTGAAGCAATTTCTTCAGGCGCGATTACCCAAAAGGTGCTGAAGCGGGGACTTTCCATTGGCATGGCGATGGCCCTGGCCATCACCATGATCCGGATCTTCATGGGTATTTCCATTATGTGGATCCTCATTCCGGGGTATGCCTTTGCCCTGATCCTCACCTTCCTGGTACCCAAGATATTTACCGGTATTGCCTTTGACTCAGGGGGCGTATGCAGCGGCCCTATGACCTCCACCTTCCTGCTGCCTCTGGCCATGGGAACCTGTGAAGGCGCGGGAGGGAATCTGATGACCGATGCCTTCGGGATAGTCGCCATGGTTGCTCTGGCGCCCCTCATCGTCATACAGGGCATGGGACTCATCTACGGCAGTAAACTGAAGACTTCAGCCAAACATACCGAAGAGGAAATCCATCGGATAAGTACCAGTACGGAAACCGCAGGAGCAATACTCGTATTTGAGGAGGAAGCCTGGTATGCATGATAGCGCGGCGGTGATCAAATTGCTCTTTATTATTATCGACTGGAATAAGTTGAAGGTGGTTTCTAAGGTTTTTGAGCAGGAAAAGGTCCGGTTTCATTTTGTCAGCAAGGGTAAAGGGACCGCGAATTCGGAGATTCTCGATGTGCTGGGTATCGGCTCCAGCGGGAAAGCGGTGATGCTTTGTCTTGAACAGGAGGCCATCGCGACGGTTCTGGTCCAGGAAGTGCGGAAAAAGCTTGGTCCCCACAGTGTTGGGGCAGGTATCGCGTTTACCGTTCCCCTTTCCGGGATCAACACCCCCATATTCAAGCTGTTTCAGGAATTAAACCCCCTGAAGGAACCCGTTCAGGGGGAGAACCCCGAAGGGGGAGATAAAGGAGATACGGTGAGTACTGAAATTAGAAATGATGTGATCATTGCCATAATCAACCAGGGCTACAGCGATGAATTCATGACCGTGGCCCGTGAAGCAGGCGCTAAAGGCGGAACCGTGATCAATGCCCGGGGCTTGGACCGTCAGAGTACGGTCAAATTCTTCGGGGTCTCGGTGCAGGATGAAAAGGAAATCATCATCATCCTGAGTAGCCGGGAGCAGCAAGTTCCCATCATGCAGGCGGTAAGCCAAGCCTACGGCATTACCACCCAAGCGGAAGGCGTGGTATTTTCCCTGCCGGTAGATAAGGTGATGAGCCTCAATTCTTTCTAATTTTTCTAAGCGGCTTCTTGGGCTGCGGCCAAAGCACGCGGAGCGCAGGGAGGCGGGGGGAATGGTTCCATGTCTTTCGTGAGCGGTTGGACTCTATCCCTTTTGAAAGACACGGTTAAGCCACGAGACTCCACGTATCTACGGTGAAGCATTTATCCTACAATAAATGAGGAAAGTAAATGCTGTTGCCCTGATGGGTAAGGTCCTGAGTGGTGGTTCCTAGTTTTCACCTCCCACTTCCGGTATACTATTCAGGATATGAGTCGCGTTGTAGGTATCTTTCAGCAAGTAATCTTTTTCATGATGGTGCTCTTCATGATGCTCCTCAGCTCCTGTGCCAGACCCGTGGGCTGGGGGCTGCTGCTCTGGTCCACCGAGGATCCTGCGGTGCCTTCCGGGGCGGTTCTGCCGGTGTATATAAAATCAAACATTAACCAGGTGTGGGTGGCGGGTATCCCCGAAGCATACCGGAGGAATTCCCTTTCCACGGGGATCGATAAAATTGAGCTTCCCCTTTCCAAACTGGATCTGGTGGGGAGCAAACGCGCCGCAGAAAAACGGGCCGCGGCGTTTGCTGACCTGGCCCTGATCTATGGGGAGGCCCTACAGGACGGGCTTCCCATTAGAGACACGCCGGATAACAGCGCCCGGCGGGTGTACCGACTCAGGCAGGGGGAGGTCATCAAGGTATTATCCCAGGTTGAAGGTACGCCGGCCATAAGCAGTACCGGGGAGCCGCTTCAAGGAGTGTGGTATGAGGTTTTGACGGAAACCGGGAGCAGGGGCTACTGTTTTTCCTATCGCCTGCGGCTGTTTGAACATGCCGGAGGCCCTTTGCAGATTGTCCACGTGGTAGAGGCACAGGAGGATCCGGAGCTTGAAAAGGTCTTAGCCAAAACATGGTCTCCTGAGTCCTATGGCATCATGCTCAACACCAGGAAAATAGACCTCCAGGACCTCTCTCGGCAGTGGCGGTTTACCCCCGGTCAGGATACGGGGATCGCCCATTTGTATCTGCCTACCCTAGACAAAGCCTTTTCCTATACAAGCATCCGTTCCGAAGGGGACCGTTCCTGGCGCTTTGAAGGGGCCCCCCTCCAGATGCGGCTGCGTTCCGATACCACCCTGGAGGTACAGTTTACTGAAAACGGCAGCGCCCTGCGGACCCTGCTGTTTGTAGCCCTCCCGCAGGCGGTCGAGGATATTATCATCCAGGAAACCGCGCGCCGGGATCAGCTTTTCAGGGATATCTATGACCGGGGACCGGTGTTCCACAGTGACAATTACGGTACCCTCTCTTTCTTTGGGGAAGGAACCTTTTCCTGGAGGGGCTATGAACTGCTCATTCCCTGGGTGATTCCCGCCACGGCCCAAAACAGAGGAACCCTGTCTATGGACCTGTTTCTGGACCCGGAACTCGAGCATAGTTACAATGGCGCCTTTTCCCTGTACTTTGACGGGCCAGGCGGTCCGCTCCAGGCGGTCCAGTTCTTGTATACTTTGGAGCCCCAAGGATTTCGGATCGAATATATACCCCCGGCCAATCTGTATGGGGTAACGGTTACCCGGCGGGCTGGTTCGCCCATGGTGATCTATTTCTCCAAGGCGGCGTCTTAGGATGGGCTTGGTGCAGATTACAAAAATCTCCCTGGCCTTTGGCGATCGGGATATTCTCAAGGAGGTCAGTCTCTCCCTGGCGGCAGGTTCCCGGTCGAGTTTGGCCGGGGTTAACGGTTCGGGAAAATCTACCCTGATGAAGATCATCGCCGGCCAGATTCCCGCTGATTCCGGAGACCGGGTACTGCAGAAGGAGAGCCGGGTTGCCTATCTCCCCCAATCCGGGATCGTCCACCGGAACAAGACCCTGCGGGAAGAGGTGGAAACCGCCTATGCCGGGACTATCACCCTGCTTCGGGAGCTGGAAGCCCTGGGCCGCCGCCTGGAAGGGACCACCGCGGATGACCGGAGTACCGCGCTCTTGCTTGAGGAGTACCGCCGACTCCAAGAGCAGGTGGATCAATCAGGGTATTACCAGCGGGAACAGACTATCGCCGCGGTCCTGGTCGGGCTTGGATTCCTTCCCGGGGATAGGGAACGGGCGGTGGAGGAGTTTTCTGGGGGCTGGCAGATGCGTATTGCCCTGGCCAAGGTACTCCTGGAGCAGCCGGACATCCTCCTCCTGGACGAACCCACCAATTACCTGGATATCGAAGCCCGCTCCTGGCTTGAATCCTGGCTGCGTTCCTTTACCGGGGGCTACCTCTTGGTTTCTCATGATCGGTACTTCCTGGATCGCACGGTTACCGAGGTCTACGAACTCTTCCAGGGCAAGCTCACCCGGTATGCGGGCAACTACAGCGCCTACGAGCAGATCCGGGAACAGGCCCTGGAAAGCCTCATGAAGCGCTACGCGGCGCAACAGGAGGAGATTGCCCGGGCCGAGGACCTGATTCGCCGGTTCCGCTACAAGGCCAGCAAGGCCGCGATGGTTCAGGAGCGGATCAAGCAGCTTGAAAAGATGGAACGGATAGAAATCCCCGAGTCCCTCAAGCAGATCCACATCACCTTTCCCTCGCCGCCTCATGCGGGGCGTATCGCCCTGACCCTGGAAGGTATCGGGAAACGCTATGGGACCCGGCAGATCCTTTCGGGGCTGGATCTGCTGCTGGAATCCGGGGAACGGCTGGTGGTGGTGGGACGGAACGGCGCGGGAAAAACCACCTTGCTCAGAATCATTGCGGGTAAGGACGATAGCTTTGAGGGGACCTTCCAATACGGCGCAGGTATTCAGCCGGGGTATTTTTCCCAGGATGCGGCGGAAACCATGACCGGTCCTGAAACAACCCTGGAATGTATGGAGCAAGCGGCTCCTACCGCGCTGATCCCCAAGGTGCGGGATATGCTGGGGGCCTTTCTGTTCCAGGGGGATGCGGTGTACAAGCCCCTCTCGGTGCTTTCCGGGGGTGAAAAAAGCCGGCTTGCCCTGCTCAGTATGCTCCTCAAACCCATGAACCTCCTCATCCTGGATGAGCCTACCAATCATCTGGACCTTCATTCCAAGGATATCCTGCTGGATACCCTCAAGGCCTATACGGGAACCATCATCTTCGTGTCCCATGATCGCGCCTTCATGGAGGCCCTCTCCACCAAGACCCTGGAACTCTCCTCCCGAGGTTCCCGGCTTTTCTTCGGGAACTATGGGTATTACCGGGATCGGCTTGAGCAGGAGGCTGCAGCGGGATCCCCTGAGCCGCTACTGGAACCGAAACCCGCGTTTACCTCGATCGCGGCGGAACGCCGGGAAGCGGATAAGCAGCGGCAGAGCCGCATCCGGCGGCTTGAACGTCAGGAGGCGGAGATCCTCAACGCGCTGGAGGAGTTGGAGGAGGAGCAGACCCGGCTGGAAGCGGCATTGGGAAGCCCTGAGGTATACCGCGACGGAACCCAGACCCGGCTGGTGAAGGCGCGGCTTGCAGCGGTGAACGCTTACATCGCCGGTAAAACCAAGGAATGGGAAACCAAGGCCGGAGAATTGGAACAGACCCGGACCTTTGGTTCAAACGGATGTATGCAGTAGACTAATCGTTTATGGCAAACAAAGCATCTGTGTTGGGATCGACGTGTACGGCTACCTGCATGGCGGTATGGGTCGACGGAATCGTGATACGCACACGTTCATTGCACGAATCAGTTGGTGTACCGGAAACCTTCAGCGTAACTTCGTGTATATGTGCACCTGCCTGAACATATTCCGCCTTTGCGGTCAAACCCCCAGGCAGATTAGCTATCCAATCACTGAGATCCGCTTCCTTCGTAACTGCGGTAAAATCGTTATTATCCAGCATCAGCTTAATAGATCTTGGAGTAATGGCGCGGCCCTTCGTTCCTGAGATAGTTACCGCTTCTTTCACCACCCCCTGGACGAGCTCTCCCTCAAAAGGATGATACACCTGTTCGGTTATAGCGCCGCTTTCCGCTACGGTAAGCTCTATATGTGCGGCGTTGTTTTCACACCGGTAATCACACACCCGTATAGTCGCTGAACCGCTTCCGGTTGATCTGATAACCAGGGCATCTTCCCCAAGCTCCGCTCGGGCAACCGCTTCGTCGGACGATTTCACCGAGAAGGGCCTGAGAAAATCCGTTGTGTTAAGGGTGCTTGCCAAATCAGATGCGGGAATAGTCAATTCCGATGATTTGAATTCCGATTCG
Organism: Treponema sp.; assembly: GCA_031274565.1. Lineage (GTDB taxonomy): Bacteria > Spirochaetota > Spirochaetia > Treponematales > Breznakiellaceae > JAIRLU01. The sequence goes on along the minus strand of JAISPY010000106.1, from coordinate 49 downwards.
GTAGTATCGGCGCCATTATCACAACCCGTCATAATAGATACTCCGGCAA
>JAISPY010000060.1 GCA_031274565.1 Treponema sp. | reverse complement strand
GTAAAGAGGTCCTATCCTTATTCCCTTGGTACAAAGCCCGCAGTCAGGAACGATCGCGGGTTTTATTATTTTCTCACTTCTTTATAGAGGAGTATTCTATGAAAAAGAGATCCTTTTCTGGTTTCTCTCGCGGCTTGCTTGCGGCGTTAGCCTTGGCATGGATGTTTACCGGGTGTCCCACGGACCCGGACCAGCCTGGCAGCCCGAATAATCCGGACCAACCCAGCCAGCCGGATAACCCTGTCAAGCCGGACAATCCTGCACAGCCGGACTCCCCGGATAATCCAGACCAGCCGGATACTCCAAATAATCCGGACTCCCCGGATAACCCCGCCCAGCCGGATACTCCGAATGACCCGGATAACCCAGACCATCCCAGCCAGCCGGAAAATCCAGTATTGGTTGAAAAAACATTCGATGTCAACGGCGCGGTGGTTTTTATTTCAAACCTGGGCAGCGCAACCACGGTAACGGTACATGTAAAGCCCGCATCGAATGCATTGGACGCATCATCCGCGCCGTTTGCATTTGAATATCCGGATGATGTATTGCCGCTTGTCCAGGGCAAGAATTTGGACATATCCCTTGACATGGGCAATCCGGATATAGCCGCCCCGGTTATCAACGCGCATATAATAAGGCAGGCATCAATAGAGGCCGGCGCGGCCACAGTAGGCATAACAACCCCAAGCAACAGGTTGAAATACAACGGCATCACTATGACGGATTCCGATTCTTATTGGATGACGGAAAGACCATATTTGCAAATTTCCAACATATATAACAAATATGAAGATGGTGACGAAATCATGCAAGGGGTAAAGGTTAAGAAGTACCCCCTCGGTTCCGATGGATGGAGTGTATGGAACGGCGAATATGCCTTGAGTTTTTCAAAAGATGTCGAGGTCGAGAACATAAGGGCAAATAAAGGAGTACATCATGACCTTGGACTAGAAATTGAAAAAGGAGCCAAATTATACCCTGAGGCGGGCAAGACCTGGAGCGATATAGCGGTCGATGGAAGATGGGATGTAAACGCCGATATAGAAAATGCCCCTACAAGTGAAATGGAGGTCTCGCAATATTTTGATGCGCTTGCAAATCTGGGGTTCGACTATAGGAATGACCCGGATGTTCCAACCCTCAAGCATTGGGTTTCAATTAACCCCGATGGCGATACCGCCCGTAATGTGTTCGGAACTCCTTATCCAGTGGAAAATAAAAATATTTTCGCAAATGGCATTGCCAATCTTCTTAACTATTATACAAAGAAGGGAAAGTTTGATAATATAAAATATATGACTTTAGAAGGAAATCAATATGCCGACGGCAGCGCCGTGCCAAATCCGACGAACGAGCCACTTGTCAGAAATGGCAGGGCCAATCCAAATTATCCAGGCAAACTGGAGGCCGGGGTTGCTGACAAGCTAGGTTTCTATATAAGCGGTTTTTTAATAATGAATTCAATTGTTGATGGGAAAACCCCCAATGAATATACGCATGGAGGCCCTATGGTCAATGTTGGATTCCTTGATGATCAGGATGGAGCTTGGGGAGGCGGTGTCAAAGGCGTTATTGTTTTTAATAAGAAAGCTCCGCATAACTTTATGAATTCAATGGACTATTACCAGGATGGCGGCCATGCCTATCTTATCCTTAACGAAGTCCGCACGGATGGCAATGGCATAGGCATTGACGGCGTTGCCGTAGTAGATGTCCGGAACGTACCGGATGAGCAGGTATCGCACATAGGCGATTATCTTACGTCATATTCCCGCGTGGAAACACTGATAGTCGGAAATAAAAATGCGATAGGCAAGGCAAAAATTGGCGCCGAGGTCACCGCGCTTCCCGATGCGGCCGGCAATGTAAAGGCCATAGGGATGGAGGTGCGCCTGGGGGCCAATCTGCCGGTACTGGTTCCCGGAGACAAGGATATTTGGGGCGACATAAATACCTTGTTCCATTGGGAAACAGATCCTCAGGTATGGATGGATACAGCCAAAAATAGCATTGCTTCGGCTTGGGATGGAAGCTTGTTAGCTTTAAATAAGATTCAGGAGCCTCCCCGCAGGCAAATCCCGTTGTCTGATATGTGGACTATGGACGAATACGACAATATTGCGGCAACATTCCCGGTATGGAAGCAGCCGGATCTTGTCGCCCTTAATTCCGTGTGGATGGAAGATCCGCGGATGAAGTTAGCCGCCGCGTTTGACCGGGTGCTTGCAAAGGTTGATCTTGCCGATAACGAAATCCGCCGCAGGATCGTGCGATAGATGCATAGGATTAATTTTTTGGAGGGGCGCGGCAAAAAGCGGGCGGTCGATCTGCGGTTTGCGGCCAACCCCTGAAAGGGCCGTGCAGGATAAACCCATAGCAATTCGTATTTTCTAGGATAACGAGTTGGGTAAAACGATAAAAAACAAGATTCGTTTACTAATTCCTTATATACTATAAAATTAGTAAATTCTATGCGTTTATCCTGAAGGGCATGCGCCCCCATTGACTCTCACCGCTGAGAACCGTAGATTCTTAGGTATGGATGTATATGGGCCTTTGCGCATAGCGCTTTTTGTCTATGAGGTGTTCCGGCTGATCCTGCTGTTGGGGGTCTTTATGGTTTTGGAGCCTTTTAACGGAAGTTCAGGAAGCGGCGTACTGGCACAGCGGCTCTTTCCGTATATCCTCTATGTGGTTCCCCAGGCGCTTTTTCCGCTGATGACGTATTTTATATGGATGCGCCTTTCCCTCTACCAAGCCTATATCCCCTTGTATATGGCCGGTAAAACCATCTCCCTCGTAGCGGTGCTGGGCTGGTGCGTCTGTTCCCTGCAGATCCTGCTCAGCGCCCTGAGCAGCGGGGCGGCTGTCCTGGGCTTGACCTTGTTTCTTGCCGCCGCGGACGCTTTTGCCCTCTGCGGGGGCGTGCGGCTACAAACCAAGCTCAACCGCCTTTCCCGCCTGACAGCCCTGCCCGGGGGAGGCATATAATGCGCATCATTCCCGTGGCAAGCGGTAAAGGCGGGGTCGGCAAATCCCTCGTGGCGGCGAATCTCGGGGTGGCTTTAGCCCGGTTTGGAAAACAGGTGGTGCTGGTGGACCTGGACCTGGGGGCCTCGAATCTGCATCTCGTGCTGGGACACCAGTCCCCTAAGGCGGGAATAGGAACCTTTTTAAACGATCTGCACTCGGATTTTTCCAAGGTGATTGTGGAGACCGATGTCCGGGGCTTGAGGTTCATTCCAGGGGATACGGAGATTCCCGGGACCGCTAATCTCAAGGCCGTACAGCGGAATGCCCTGATCAAGCGGCTCTTAGCCTTACGAGCGGATACGGATATCCTCATCATTGACCTGGGCGCAGGAACCCACCAGTCGATTCTGGATTTCTTCCTCCTCTCCGGTCAGGGGATTGTGGTAACCTCTCCGGCGGTTACCTCGGTGCTGAATGCCTATGTGTTTCTGAAAAACACGGTTTTTAGGCTCATGTACACGGTCTTTACCCGAGGAACCCTGGCCTATGGGTATCTGGAGCAGATCCGCAAGGACGGGGCCGGTCCGCAGCGGCTCTACATCCCCAAGGTGCTCCCTGAAATCAAGCAGATCGATCCTGTATCCTACGAAGCCTTCATGACCCGGCTCAACCGGCTGCATCCCCGGCTTATCACCAACCTGCTGGATAATCCCAAGGATGCGGAGGTGGCCATGAAGATCCGCCGTTCCTGTGAAGAATACCTGGATTTGCGGATCGAGCATCTGGGGGTGCTGTACCGGGATAGCATACAGGATACGAGCCTTGCTTCCCGGCTGCCCATTACCATCTATAAGCCCCGGTCCATCCTGTCCCTGGGGATCTACCGGATCGCCGATAAGATTCTGAAGTCCCCGGAAGATCAATTTGTCTTTAACGAGCAGGATATAGATGAGAGTTTTCAGGAAGCGGGTATGGAAGCGGAAGTCGATTTTGAGAGCAAAATGGAATATGTGGAAGATCTGCTGCACTCAGGCGCGCTGAGCCAAGGGGATCTGGTGGAAACCATAAAATCCCAACAGTTTGAGCTTTCCAAAGTTAAGAAAGAGAATAATTTTCTCAAGTTTAAGCTGTCTAAGGCCATATCCCAAGGGTTTAAACCCTAGGCGTACCGAGCCTGGCGAGGACGAAGGATGCCGGGGTTTCACGGACTGCACTCCCCGGGGTTCCGCAGTTCGGTAAACCCACTGCGATGCTCTGGGTCCGTAAGATCCGGCGTTATTTCGTATATAACGCCCAGGGCGTATGCCGCTCCTCCCGCCTAAACCGCTTTCATGGTAGAATGTCCGTAGAACGTTTATAGTAGCATAATAAAGAACATAAGAGGTGGGTATGTTATTAGCGGTGTCGTTTCCTTCTTGGCTGTCCCCGGAGATCATTCCGGGGCTTCCCATGCGCTGGTATGGGCTGATGTATCTTGTGGCTTTCGGGGTGGCCTTCCGGTTGTACCATAAACAGGTGGTGGAGCGCCACTTTCCCATCAGCGATGATGCGCTGAGCGGGCTGTTTCTCTGGGGCATCTTCGCGCTGGTGGTGGGCGCCCGGATCTTCGCTACCCTGGTCTATGAAACCAGCGATGTATACCGCAGGCAGCCGTGGCTGGTATTCTGGCCGTTCCGGGACGGTGCCTTTACGGGGCTGCAGGGCATGAGCTATCACGGAGGGGTCATCGGGGGTATCACCGCGATACTGATCTATTCCACGGTAAAACGGTTTGATTACCGGGAAATCGGTGATATGTTTGCGGCGAGTATTCCCCTGGGCTATACCTTCGGACGGTTGGGGAACTTTATCAACGGCGAATTATACGGCCGGGTATGCACCGGGCCGCAGGGGATGCTCTTTCCCCATGCCCAGCAGCTTCCCGCCGGAGAGCCCTGGGTCCGGGCAGCGGCGGAACAGGCCGGGATAGCCATTCCGGACCAGGCGGTTTTAGTGAATCTTCCCCGGCATCCATCCCAACTCTACGAAGCCTTCTTGGAAGGGGTGGTTCTGTGGCTTATCATCTGGGCAGTACGAAACCGGAAACCCTTCAAGGGGTTCTTGATCGGTATGTATTTGATAGGTTACGGGCTGTTCCGGTTTGGCATCGAGTATTTCCGGGAACCGGATGCGGCTCTCGGGTACCGGATCGAGCTGATAGCAAACACCCTCCCCATTGCCTCCGCTCATCCGCTGGGGAGTTTCTCCACCGGTCAGATTTTCTCGGCGGTCATGGTGGTACTGGGCGTCTTTTGGCTCATCATTGCCGCTCGGCTTCCCGGTCATAAACCGGTTCGGGTATACTTGGATTCAGGGAGAAACACCGCGAGCAGCACCGCGGCAAAAAAAGCCGCTCAGCGGAGCCGGCGGAAACTACGAAAGAAATTGAGGTAGGATGAGCACTATGCGTTACTACAGTACCAAAGGTAAAGCAGGGGGGGTGAGCTTTGCAGCGGCGGCGTTGACCGGACTTGCGCCGGATGGGGGTCTCTTTGTCCCCGAAACCATTCCCCCCTATCCCCCGGCGGTTGCCGCTTCCCTGGGAACCATGGACTTCCATGACATTGCGGTTGAAACCATCAAGCCCTACGTGCAGGGCGAAATACCGGATCCGGTGTTGGAGGATATGGTCCAGGAGGCCTATCCTTTTGCTGCGCCCCTGATTCCAGTGGGAGACCGGCTGGTGCTGGAACTGTTCCACGGACCCACCGCGGCCTTCAAGGACTTCGGCGCCCGGTTCATGGCCCGGGTCTTTGGGTACCTCCGGCGTGGGGAAGATAGGTCCCTGCATATCCTAGTGGCCACTTCCGGGGATACGGGTGGGGCGGTAGCCGACGGCTTTTACGGGATTGAAGGTATTTCCGTAATCGTGCTGTACCCCAAGGGCAGGGTTTCTCCCTTGCAGGAACGGCAGATCGCGGGACTGGGGGGAAATATCACCGCCTTGGCCGTGGAGGGCAGCTTTGACGACTGTCAGCGTATGGTGAAGACCGCGTTTCAGGACCAGGGCTTGCAGCAGCGGCGGACCCTGGCTTCCGCCAATTCCATTAATATAACCCGGCTCATCCCTCAGGCTGTTTATTACGCGGCGGCTGCGGGAAAAGCCTTTACGGGGAAACCCGATCTTCCCGGCGGGTGCAGTCCCTGGGATCCCGCGGGGAGGCCCCTCGCGCTTGATTCCCCCCACGGGGGCCGCTGCAAGCCGGGGCAGCCCATCACCTTTTGCGTGCCTTCGGGTAATTTTGGGAACCTCACCGCGGGCCTCTACGCCATGAAGATGGGAGCGCCCATTGGAGGGTTCATCGCCGCCACGAATGTCAACAAAACCGTTCCTGAGTATTTAGCCCAGGGCCTGTACACTCCTCAGCCTTCTCAGGCAACCATTTCCAGCGCCATGGACGTGGGAGCGCCCAGTAACTTCGAGCGTATGAGCGGTCAGTGGACCCTGGAGGAGCTGCGGCGGCTCATCCAGGGCGTATGGGTTACGGACGAAGACACCCGGACTACCATCAGGGAGGTGCACGATACTCAGGGGTATTTTCTGGATCCCCACACCGCAGTGGCCTGGCAGGGAGCGGACCGGATCCGCGCCTCCACCCCGATTCCCGGCTCCCTGGGCATCCTCTCCACCGCGCATCCCGCCAAATTCGCGGAGATTGTCGAGCCGTTAGCCGGTCCTGTGCCGACGCCAGCCTCCCTTAAGCAGGTCATGGAACGGAAACCGGTAGCCCGGATCATTCCTGCGGAGCGCGCCGCGCTTTTGGAGGTCTTATCATGAAGCCCTGTCCCTGCGGTTCAGGTCGTTTATATGCGGAGTGTTGTGAACCTGCTATCTTAGGGTTCACCCTGCCCCCCACCGCGGAAGCGCTCATGCGGAGCCGCTATTCCGCATACGCGGAACACGCCATTACCTACATCATCGATACCTGCAGCAAGAATAGCAGCGCTGCTATTGACATCAAGCAGACTAAAGACTGGAGTGAACAGTCCCGGTGGATCGGACTTAAGATCCTCTCCTGTACCAAAGGTGGTCTTGGGGATACCGAGGGGGTGGTAGAGTTTGAAGCCACCTATGAACGGGATGGGCTGCGGGATATCCACCACGAGCAGGCCCGGTTTAAAAAATACGAGGGCCGCTGGTTGTACGAAGAGGGGACTATTGTGCCTAAGACCATAGTCCGTTCCGTTCCCAAGGTGGGTAGGAACGAACCCTGTCCCTGCGGGAGCGGGAAGAAGTACAAGCATTGCTGCGGAACTGCCGCAGGATCATGAGGGAGTATATCGCGGTCTTGGTGGGGGGAGGAATCGGCGCGGCGGCACGGTATGGGACTATTCAACTGGCCCAGGCCATAGGTACGCTGCCGTTTCCGGCGGGAACCTTTTGCGTCAATGCCCTGGGTTCATTGGTGATAGGAGTGCTGTTTTCTATCTTTGAATCCCCTCACGTTCCTGGGGGATTACGTCTCTTCCTCATAAGCGGATTTCTGGGAGGGTATACCACCTTTTCGAGTTATGCCTTGGAAACCATCCGGCTCTTCCTCACAGGCCAGGTAAAACAAGCCCTGCTGAACATCCTCGTCCACAACCTGGCAGGGATGGTTCTGGTGGTGTTGGGGATCTGGCTCGGTAAAACCCTTTCGTCCTTAGTATCAGGATTGATCCCTTGAAGCAATACCCCTTATGGGTAGTAGTCGTACTGCTGGTTCCGACCTTGTATGCACAAGAACCACGATCCCCCTCTGTGGACTGGAATATCGGCGGTTTTGATTTTTTCTGGAATGCCGGTAGTGTCGGCGGAGGACTTGCTGGCAATAGCGCATCCTATGCGTTTGAAGTATCTGCAAGCGTCTCCAATGTTTTTTTCGAGCATACCGGTACGCATATTGGTATAGAGCTTAATCTGGCAAAAATCTTCTGGTATTATGCCGTTACTGAACAGCAATGGAAGCAGCAGGTACATTTTCTTAATGGTACTATCTATTGGAATCCTTTAACATTTGAAAACATAATTCTGGGTCCCTGTATGGCAATACATTACCTTACTCAAAACAACGATGGTAGGTTTGATGGGAATGGTTTTTTATGGAGCACGGGATTACGATTTTTCTGGAGAACCAGATCGCATGCATATTATAAGATATGCTTTCAAAAAGCAGGTATTGAGGTAGGATATGGCAATAATCAGGGTGATCATCGTTTTTATGGTAGGATCACTATGGATATTACTGTTACGCTGGCGGCCTTGGTAGTATATGTACTGGGAAACGCATAAATATAACCCAAGGATCAAGAATCCTATGTATCGGGATTTTTTGCATGCACCAAAAAACAGTTTTTTCTATAAGCGGCTCTCCCAATGAACCGCGTACATCTAGATGGTCTCCGTGCAAGAGGTTACGGCTCTAATCCAAAACTACGGGAAAATTCCCCCAAAAGGAGTATTTTATGGCAATCCCCCGCAGGGACGGCGCTTTTTTGGAGTGGTCAAAAAATCTGGTTACCTAATTTTTAATGGGTCATAGTTGGGGAGGCGGCTTGGGAACGGCCTATTTATTGGACGCAAAAAACCAATCCCTCATTTTAGGTTGGATTGAGATAGATGGTGGTCATAATCTACAGGACGGTACGCGGCTTTCCTGGGAATGGCAACTAGTGTAGTGTAATACTCATGTTTGTGAAATACCCGACTTGTGTTTATTGATTTTTTTAAGAATATCATCGCCGGATTTTGACCAGTAAAATTTACGCTTTGATTTATTCCAGTTTTTTATATAATCCCTTATTGCGGTTATCAGTTCATCTACGGAACGCCAGCTTTCCCCGCGGATTCTTTCGGTTGTGATTTCCCTGAAAAACCGTTCGACTAAATAGAGCCACGAAGAATGGGTCGGCGTGAAATGTAATACAAACCGGTTTGGATGTTTCGCGATATACTCCTGTAACAGCTTGCTGTTATGTGTTTTGTAATTATCCGCTATGATATGTAATGTTTTCCCGTCTTCACATTCTTTGTCCAGCTTTTTTATGAACTTTACATAATCTTCCGAAGTATGCCTGTCTTTGCAGTCCCCGATTACGTT
>JAISPY010000214.1 GCA_031274565.1 Treponema sp. | reverse complement strand
ATTGAATAAAAAAACCGGGAAATCCCGGAAACCCCAAAGGGTTGCGTATTTGAGCCGGATGATTGAGGCAGTTCCAAAATGGCAGATTTTGGAACCCCCTCAATTATCATGGAATTCCTTTACCACCTGGTTTTCGATACGGATGAGAACAGCTTCGATACCCCCAATCCCTGATTATTCCCGTACCGGCATTAGCTTCTCACCGGCTACAAAAATACCCTGGTTTGGTAATGCGGCGGGCAAACAAGCCCGCTCGGTACATTTTTCTTCTCTAATTTTCTCTAAATAGCGGCTACACGCTGCGGAGTAAGATGCTCTTCCACTGCCAGACCACCGGGCCGCGGCGTATCCGTTCCCGCAAGGCGCGCCGAACCACCTGGAAATCCTCATCCCCCAAAACCCCCGCAATAAAAGCCCCCCAAGGAGACTGCTCCGTATCAAACCAAACCGCCAAGTCCCGCTCCGTAAGCACCCGCGCTTCCTTTTGTTCCAGGACCTTCAAACTCGTCGTAAACCCCGCCTCCTGAAAAGCCCGCTCCAAGACCGCTCCATCCCAGGTCCACCGCTCCGCCTCCGCATCCCGAAACCCAAAGAAGGTCTCCTCCGCCGCTTCCAACAGGGCCTGCACCGCCTCTGCCCCGCTACATTCCTCCCGTAAAATCCGGGAAATCCGCTCCCCCAGAACCGGCGGGGACTGCAAGATAACCAGGTCTCCCCCCAGAACCAATAAGCGCCTCGCTCCCTCCGCAAAGGCACGGAAAACCCCCGGCCCAGCGCCTCTTCTCCAGGGCTCCCGGGCGAGGATGTGATCGAAGCAGGCGCAGCCCAAGAGGGTCTCCCCTGCTTCAGGGCTGGGAAGGGTTCCCCCCGGAAAGACCGCGATTACCGGCCGCTCCACTACTTCCAGGGAAACGGCATAGCGAAGCAAGGCTTCCCGATCGCGCTCGCCCTCCACCAGAGCCGCGGTAAGCCCTTCGGGAGTACGGCGGAGGCTTTCCCAGAGGAGCAGACCGTCCTGGCCCGCGGGAATGAGGATCCGATCATGCCGGTTAATGCTGCATAGTCCCAAGATAGCGTCCCGGTCCGCTTTGAGCAGCGCGCTCCTGCCCGAATCAAGCCGTTTGAACCATCCTTCCCGGCCCTTGGAAGCCGCCGACCAGGAGAGGGCCTCTCCCGTTGCCCCAGCGTCTCCAGAGGTTTCTCTTTTTTCCATTTTTTCTTTCTCCATTTTCTCCATTTTTTCGATTTTTTCCATAAGGACCGCCGCCTGGATCTCCTGTTTCCTGAGCGTCTCTTCCCGGATGCGGCCCTCGTACCCGAGGGTGGAAGGACGGTAAAAGGTCTTGCCCTGTAGCGCCGTAGGCAGGTACTGCTGCGCCGCCCAGTGATCCCGGTAGGCATGGGGGTAGATATAGCCCGCTCCATGACCGAAACCCTCGGTATCTCGGCTTGGATCCCGCAGATGATTCGGCACTTCTCCATCCTCCTGGTCAACCGCTTGGAGGGCATCAAAGAAGGCCATAACCGTATTGGACTTAGGCGCCGTGGCCAGGTACAGGCAGGCATGGGCCAACGGGAAATTCCCCTCAGGAAAACCGATCCGGTCAAAGGCTTCTGCACAGGAAATCACCACCCCCAAGGCCTGGGGATCCGCCAGACCCACATCCTCGCTGGCCAGGATGATCATCCGACGGAAAATAAAGGCCGGATCTTCCCCCGCACGAACCATCTTGGCAAGCCAGTACAGGGCCGCATCAGGATCGCTTCCCCGGAGGCTTTTTATAAAGGCGCTGATAGTGTCAAAATGGTAGTCCCCATCCCGGTCGTAAAGCACTGCCCGGCGCTGGATGCTCTCTTCCGCCGCTTCCAGGGATACCCGGATTACCGCGCCCTCCTGGGGGGGCCAGCCGCCAGGACCTTGCTCCCGCGAAACCCCTGTTTCTGGGGAACCGGATGTTTCCACCGCCAGTTCCAGGGCGTTGAGCAGGCTCCGGGCGTCTCCGCCGGCCACGGCTACGAGGTGTTCCAGACTGCCCTCCTCAAAGGAGACCTGCCATTTCCCATATCCCCGCTCCCTATCCCGGAGGGTCCTCCCGACGGTTTCCTGCAGATCCGCCTGACTTAACGGTTTAAGCTGAAAGATCCGGCTCCGGCTTACCAAGGCCCGGTTGACCGCGAAGAAGGGATTTTCCGTGGTAGCCCCCACGAGGATCACCGTACCGTTTTCCACCCACGGGAGGAGGGCGTCTTGCTGGGCCTTGTTCCAGCGATGCACTTCATCCACAAAGAGTATGGTCCGTTTGCCGTAAAGCCGCCGCCGTTCATCGGAACGGTCTATGACCTCCCGGATGTCCTTGATGCCCGTGAGTACCGCGTTGAGACTTTCAAAAACGCTCTTGGTAGTATTGGCGATGACCCGGGCAATGCTCGTCTTGCCCGTACCCGGAGGTCCGTAAAAGATAACCGACGAAAGCCTATCCGCTTGGATCGCCCGCCGTAACAGCCTGCCGGGACCGAGGATGTGATCTTGCCCGATAATGTCGTCCAGGGTCCGGGGCCGCATCCGGTCCGCCAGAGGACCTTCAGGGGAAAGCGCTGCGGCGGCGGTGAAAAGCTCCTGCATCCTGACCAACGATTAGGGTTCAGCGTTCCATTGTTCATTCCGGTAGGACCAGAGTCCGTTTTTAGTGGTCCCGGCAAACAGGATGCCATCCTGAGCCTGACGCAGCATCACTACCGGATGCTTTCCCAGGGATGAATTGTATTTATCATAGTCTGAAACGCTCGAATTGCTTGGATCCTTTCCAGGGATATGGAGGCTCTTATCCGTGTCGAGCTTTCCGTCTTTTAAGATGATTTCCCGGTATCCGTGGGTAGTGGAGGTGGATCCCCCTTGTATGCCCAGGAGCAGCAGGGTATGGGAAGCAGCGGCGGCGTCTTTTTTCCAAAGGCCCAGGGCGCCGGTAAAGGTTGCGCCCGTTTCTACGGATGTAAAACCCCCTGAATCATTGAAGAAGAGCTTCCCGTCTCTACTGACCCCGAGGATAGTGCTGTCTACGGTAATCAGCCCGACCACGCTAACCCCAGCGGTCCCGGAAACCTGGCTAAGCGTCGTATCAGTAAGCGTATAAATCCCCGTCCCTGCAAGGTAATAGGCGGTTCCATCAAAGGCCGCTCCCCGGAGCAAGCCCATGTCGCCTTCCAATGCCTGCAACGTTCCATCTTTATCGTACAGCACAGCAAAGGTATCGGAACCGGTCATAGCGCCGGCAAATAAACTATCCCCCGCTCCGTAGATTGACTGGATATTAGGATGCGAGGAAGATGCCACCGGTTTCCATTCCCGGGGACTTTGACCGGTATCCATGCTATACAGGATGGAGGAACCCGGCTCCCCGGTAAGGGCGTATACCTTGGTGTTGGTCGCGGCTAATTCCAGGATCTGCCCGCCGGGTTTTGGGGTAAGCTCAGTCCACCTGGATTCGCTATAGCAGTGGATAGTGTCGCTGAATTTACTCGCCCCATAGAGGCTAGTACCCACTACCACCATATTGGTAGGCATCCCTTTGATCTTCGGGTCCACCGGTTCCACCTCCAGGGAAATGCTATAGAAGATGGCATACTGCTTACAGGAATACAGCAGGATCCCCCCCAGTAGAATAGCCCCGGAGAGGGACAACAGGTTTCTCAAAACCGCTCGGTTCATCCTAGCCTCCTAGAAGTGATAACGGGCCGCCAAGGTTGTTTCCAGGAAATGACCTTGTACGTCCTGGACGCTGCTCTCCGCAGTCCCCCATTGCGGAACCCACCACCAGCCGGCGTTGACCCCAAAAGACCAGTTCGGATTAAACCGGAAAAACCCCGAGACCATACCCTTCATAAAGAATCCAAAGTAGTCTTCATCCAGGTATTTTTGCGGCGCAGCCCCAATCATCAGGGTGAAGGGAAATTCGAAACGGCTTATCACCGCTTGGTACCCGACCCGCAACCCAAAGGGAAACAGGTACAGCATGTTCTTTCCCAAGGTTCCCGCCGCCATAATGTTAAATTCACCGCCTATATACAGGTCAGCGGACAAGAAATAGTTGTAGGCCAGGGAAAAGGTACCCCCCGGGTAGACATGATTATCCAGGACCCCCGCATTACCCACAAAAAGCATGGGAAAGAGCGCTCCCAAAGAAATGTTGAGGGTCTGGTCACCCCGGGTATAGCGCGAGGGCATAACGCCGGACCAATCTGATGTAATGGGAACCTCCTCCTCCGTACCCGGTTCATTCCCTTCCTGGGCGCTCACCCGCCCCAGTAACAAGACGCACCCCAGCATACAGAAGACGATCTTTTTACCGCCATGTTTCCCCGCCATATAACTCCCTTAACTCCTTTTTTAAACTCCCCATGTGATCTAGAAAACAACCCATCCGGGCTTTTCGTTACTATACCGGATGCCCAAGCTCCTTACAAGCGGTCCATGCCATGAGGACCTGCCCGGGTCCTTATCGCGTACCGGCGTATTTATGTTCCAGTTCTATGAATTGTAAGAGCAAGGGGTATTTGGTCAAAAGCTCCCCATAGCGAACCAGATCATCAAACCGGATATGCGTAGCCATACGGGTCTCTGGCTGCAGGGCCTGTTCGGTCTGCAAATATTCCTGCTGCTTGGCAAGATACCCTTGATACAGGCTACGGAACTGCTGATACAGGCTTATATCTGGGAAATTGCGCGTATTGATGGAGCAAGAAAGGTTCTCGATGGTCGGAAAGGCCTTCTGGATATCCGCTTCCATGCAGGCAATAGAACCGGACAGTACCATTTCCTCGGTTTTTTCCGTATCCTGGGTATAGATCCGCAACCGTTGGGTGGCAAAGGTTTCGATCTGAACGGCTAGATCCGCTTCAAACGCATCCAGCCCTGCTTGATCCTGGATATACTGGTCCCGGCACAGGGTAACGAGGGTATCCGGCTTAATCGTAAAGGAAAGGGCAACCGATGCGGCATAGGAAAAATCCAGGTTAAACCCCGCGAAAGACGCATATTCCTTCCCAGAAGGGAGGGCATCCCGGATCGTAAAGGAACGGCTCACCCGCTCCAGGGTAAACACCTGGATATCCACATTGGCGGGAATCAGTTTATACCATACCCAGCGAACTCCGCCGGCTTGAATGATCTTTGGATCGATACCGTGCGTTTTAGAACGCAGTACCCCATAGGCCCCGATGGGAACCACCAACTGCGCCCAGCCGAAAAAGAATGTCGTACCGCCCAGCAGGATAAGCACGATACCTGCCGCCATAATTTTTTTCATATAGTTCCTCTTAATTTTACTATATCATCGTGGTTTCATAGTAAGAGCCGTATGGTGATGCGCTAGGGTGTCCTGCTCATATCCGGACCTGTCTTATGATGGTATTGCTTTAAAATGGTTTCATACCTATTGTTATAAAAGTGTACTCCTTGCAGTAGGTTTCACTATTATAATAAGCTAAATGAGGGTACTTAGCAATTTGTACCACAGGATAACAAAGCCAGAGGAGCAGAAAACCCATGAAAACCAGTATCCAGCCTGAACAAAAACCTTTCATCGCCATCCTGGTGAAGCGGGCGGTGTTGTTTTTTGGGGGGATATGCCTTTTAAGTCTCTTCTTGTACGGTATCGGAACGAATCAAGGCTTTATGGAGAGAACCCAGTACATGTTGCTGCGTATAACCGTGATGGTAGGGCTTTTTGTAGGGGTCGGTTCTCTGTATGGGATTATAGTGGATATCTGGCTGCTCTTTTATAAGAAAGAGCAGAAAAAAGACCGGTATATCAGCGGTATGGGGGGCTATCTCTGCTTAGGGGGCTTCGGCGTCGCCATAGCGGGGCTTGCGTCGTTCATCCTGGTCCTTACCCAAGGAAATGCCCTATGAATGGGGCAAAACGGCTTACCGCATTGCGAGGCGCAACCTGCTGCCGTAACGAAGCTGAGGATATGCGGGTCCAGGTGAGCGCCCTGTACGATGAACTGTTGCGGAGGAACCAGTTGGAGGAAGGGGATCTGGTATCCCTGATCTTCTCGGTTACCCAAGACCTGAACGCGGAGAATCCCGCCGCAGCCCTGCGG
>JAISPY010000206.1 GCA_031274565.1 Treponema sp. | reverse complement strand
AATAGGTTCGCACATCCGA
Source organism: Treponema sp. (assembly GCA_031274565.1). GTDB lineage: Bacteria > Spirochaetota > Spirochaetia > Treponematales > Breznakiellaceae > JAIRLU01. The sequence continues at coordinate 10,064 of JAISPY010000206.1, read as the reverse complement.
GAATAGTTGGGCAGTTCCGGTGAGAAGGTATCCGAACAGCATGGATACCCCATTGAGACCGTCGTTTTCAGTAGCCACCAGGTAGGGAGCCCGAATCCCGTTCCAGTCAAAGGAGGAATTGAGGATCACTTCCAGAAAGTCTCCATTGGGGAAGTGGTCGTTCCAATGGCGCTGTCCCTGGAAACCCGCCAGGATGGCGTTATGCCCCAGAGCTTCCTCGTCGAGTCCCTTCCGCCGCAGATCCGGATTTCCTACCATGAGGTCCCGGATAATGATGGCCATCTTGACACAGGTACTCCACACTTCATCTTTGCGCTTTCGGCTATGCTGTTCCGCTGCAGGGTTATGGTCAGGCCCCTCCTGGCAATTGGCCCGGGTCCACGCTAAGGCCCGCTTGTATTCTGTTTCGGAGTAGAGTTTTTCCTCAAAACGCCGGACCAGTTCAGACATATCCACATATTCGTTTCGCATCCCCAGGTAATCCTGGAAAAAAGCCGCATCACTGATGGAACCAGCGATACCCATAGAGACCGAACCCACCGAAAGATAGCTCTTACCCCGCATCCAGGCTGCGGCTAGGGCAGCCCGGACAAAGCGGAGGATCTTATCCGCCACGTCTTCCGGGATGGTGGTGATATCCGAGAGGTCCTGCACATCCCGGCCATAGATACCAAAGGCAGGCAGCCCCTTTTGGCTATGGGCTGCCAGGACCGCCGCCAGGTACACCGCACCGGGCCTGTCTGTACCGTTAAAGCCCCAAACCCCTTTGATGGTCTTGGTATCCATGTCCATGGTTTCCAAACCGTAACACCAGCAGGGGCTTACGGTGAGGGTAACCGCCACCTGTTCCCGAGAGAACTTATCCTGGCACGCTGCGGCTTCGGCCACCCCGCCGATAGTGGAATCCGCAATGACACATTCGATGGGCATACCATTGGGGTGCAGGAGCTTTTCGGTGATGAGTTTCGCTGCAGCCTTGGCCATACCCAAGGTTACCGCTTCTAGAGATTCCCGTACCCCCCGCTGCCGGCCGTCAATAGCCGGACGAATACCGATTTTTGGTAATCCTCCCCGGTAACGGTTTACCGGAGGGTTCATTTTAAGACTGGTGATATCAGCCATGGTTTCTCCCTATTTCCAGATCAAATTTGATACCCTAACCCTAATCGAGTTTTATAAGAAGTGCAATGACACCAGGCGGTAGGGCCGGCGCATATAAACAAAAGAGTCCGCGAATGACGCGAATTAACGCAAATGAGGGAATGACCACCGTGCTTAATGCGCAAACATGAACGTAATGAGCGGGTCCTTAACGGATTTTAGCGCATGATTCCTGCTTAATCCGTGTAATTCGCGTAATTCGTGGACAAAAATTTTTATGTGCCCTCGCCCTACACCAGGCGGCGCCTTAGCGGTTCGGATGCCCCTCTATAGGCCGCAACTTGAGCGGGGATACCCTGGGGCAGCGGTGTTCTGCAGGAAGCACTTCCTCCCTCCCCTACCTGCGCTACCCTTCGGTTTTATCCGGCGTTTCCTGGGTGCTCCCGATCCTGTTCGTGCTTTCCGGCAATATTACAATTTTAAAAGAGTCTCAGAGAGAAAAAGATAAAAAAATGAAAAATAGGGCGTATACCCCGGTTTGGGTATTGACAATATTTGCAGATATATATATATTAATTCTTATATTCCCCTGTAGCTCAGCTGGCAGAGCAAGTGGCTGTTAACCACTGGGTCCGTGGTTCGAACCCGCGCGGGGGAGCTCAGAACCCATCCGAAAGGATGGGTTCTTGTTTTATAGGATACGGAGGGATGGAGGGGGGGAGCTTACTTTCAGGGCAATGATTGGAGGCTGAATACCGCAGGAATACCGCGGATGTTTTTTAGCACCTTCTTTAAGTCTTCCGGCCGTTCCAACTGCAGGGTGAAAAAGCCGGTCAGCCGGTTTGTCGCGGTTTCTTCCAGACGACCTTCGATGAGATGGCCCTGGTATTTGCGGGCTGCCCCTTCAATCTCCGAGAAGAGGTCCGCGGACAAACGGGACTCCACTTTGAACCGCTTCACCAGCACGGAGTCCGCGTTTTCCCAGGAGGTGAAGATCTTCCGCTCTTCAAAATCCGGGATATTCCGCAGGTTGCTGCAATGTTTTCGGTGGATGATGATGCCCCGCCCCCGAGACACATAGCCTACGATGGGGTCCCCGGTTACCGGGCGGCAGCACCGGGCAAAGCGGATCAAGAGGTTCTTCTCATCCGCTACCCGTACCTGTAAGACGTTTCCCTCAGAAGCCGGTGGAGGTATGACCCATTGGACCGGCGGAGGGTCTTTTGCTTCGGTTGGATGTTCCTTAGCGGGAGGATTTTCCTTACTGGGCTTCTTCTTAACCACGTTCTTGGCAACCACGTTTTTTTCGATAATGAGTGAATCATCATGCTGCTGAAGCCAGGAACGGATCTTATTGCGCGCCTTGGAGGTCTTCGCCAAACGGAGCCAGTTCAGGTGCGGATGGGCCGCGGAGGAGGTAAGGATCTCCACCACCTGGGTGTTCTTCAATTCTGAACTCAAGGGAATGATCGCGCCGTCAGCCTTAGCAGCCTGACACTGATCGCCGATGGCGGAATGAATGTGATAGGCAAAATCAATGGCAGTGGCCCCTGCGGGAAGCTCGATCACCTTACCCTTGGGGGTAAACACATAGATTGAATCCTTCAGGAGTTCCTGTTTTATGTCCTCCAGAAAAGCATCGGACCGTTGCGTTTCCTGACCTTCGGCGGTAGGCGGATGTACCTCCTTTTGATTCCAGGCCCGCAGACGATTGACAATGGAAATATCCAATGGCCGCACCACTTCCCGGGTGGCGGATTTTTTATACAACCAGTGACTCGCCACCCCGTATTCCGCGATATGGTGCATTTCTCCAGTGCGGATCTGAATTTCCAGGAGCTTCCCCTCTGGGTCCTCCGTACCGGCAAAGGCCATCACCGTGGTATGGAGACTCTGATACCCGTTGGATTTGGGCATGGCAATGTAATCTTTGAAACGGCCTGCCTGAGGCTTCCAGAGTCGGTGGACCATACCTAGGATGGTATAGCAATTCTCCACACTGTCGCAGAGGATCCGGATGCCGAACAGGTCGTAGAGATCCTCCGCCGCCTTGTTCCGTTTCCGCATCTTGTGATATATGGAATAAAAATGTTTCGCCCGGCTGGATACCTCAATCGTGATACCCGCCGCAGCCGCTTCCCGCAGGATCGTCTGCTGCACCGTATCGAGAAAATGCTGGCGGGCCCCCCGTTTCAGGGCCACAATCTCCTTGATCTGTTGATAGACTTCCCGGTTGAGCTGTTTGAGGGAGAGATCCTCCAATTCGGCCTTTATCCAGAAAATCCCCAACCGGTCCGCCAGGGGAGCGTAAATATCCAGACACTCCTGGGCCGCGAGCCTGCGGCGATCCCGGGGAAGCTTGTCCAAGGTCCGCATCTGACAGAGGGTATCCGACAGCTTGATGAAAATGACCCGTATATCCTTGGCCATGGCGAAAAACATCTTCCTGATGTGTTCCGCTTCCGCGTTCGTTCTGTTGCTTGCAGAAATATCCCCGATCCGCACGACCCCGTCTACCAAGAGCGCAATGGTAGAACCAAACCGTTCCTGAATGGTTTTGAGAGTAACCAGCGGATCGGGAACCGGTTTAACCGGAACACGCCTCGCTGAAAGGGGTTTAGCCGGTTTATCCAGAAGGCTTTGAACCGCAGGATGCGTAGCCCGGTTGATCAGCAGCGCGGCAATGATGGTATCCGCGTCCAAGTTCAATGCCATGAGTATCTCCGCGATGGCAAAGGAATAGCGCAGCCCTGCATCCCATGCCCCAGGATCATCCCCTCCCTGGGCCTGGACCCATTCCAGCGCCGCGATGATCCTGCTTTGCGCTTTGGCATCGTAGATCCCTATCTTTTCTTTAAACGCCGCGCTTGCCGTTTCCATACTCGTCTGCACAGGAACCTTCCTCCTTGATTACCCGCTCCGAGGATTAGATCGCCGCGCTGATGACCCGCAGTCTATGGGACAAATCAGGGACGGCGCGTATATTCCGATACCCATGATCTTCGAGTATCCCGGTGATAGCGTGCATTTGGCGCGGATCCGCTTCCATGAGCAGCGTCCCTCCGGGGATGAGATGGGTTTTTGCCTGGCTCGTGATCCGCCGGATAAGTTCAAGCCCGTCCGCGCCACCGTCGAGACTTATCCGAGGCTCTTTCCTGACTTCCAAGGCAAGGGTATCGATCATCCTCGAAGGCAGATAGGGCGGATTCGCGGTGATGATGGCAAAACGCCCGGGAATCCGGTCAAACAGATCGCTTTCAATACACTGGATACCCCGCTGCATGGTCCCGGGAAGCAGCCGAGCCGCGTTAGCCTGAGCCAGAGCCACGGCCGCCGGGGATATATCCGAGGCGTATACCGCCATGCTGGGCCGCTCATGTTTGAGCGCAATGGCCACGGCCCCGGAACCGGTACAGAGGTCCAAAAGGGCGCCCGGTTCTCCAGGGGGAAGCGCGTCAATAGCGGCCAGTGCAGCATCCACCAAGGTTTCCGTATCAGGCCGGGGTACGAGCACCTCCGGGCTTACGGTAAATTCGAGTCCCCAGAATTCCTTGTACCCCAGAATCCAGGCAACACATTCCCCCTGAAGCCGCCGTTTAAGAAGCTCGGTGTAGCGCTGCCGCGCGGCCTCTGAAACCGGTTCATCCGCTGCAAGAATAAGCCGCGCCCGGCTGGTCTGTAAGACCGAACCCAGAAGCAGGGCCGCATCTAAAGCCGGGGTGTCAATGGTTGCGCTTTGATAGGGGGCCGCAGCGGATAAAAGCGCTCCCGGTACCGGCTGAAGCAGGGCAGTCCCCTCTGCAAGGACTTCCCGCAGGGTCATGAAGAAGCGGCCTTCAGCAGGGTTTCAGGCTGCTCTGATTCAAACCGGTCGCTCCCGAGCATGGCTTCTTTGGCAGAGAGTTTAAGCGCGTCAAAGAGTTCCTCCACCGTTCCCTGCATGATCAGGTCCAGCTTGTAGAGGGTGAGGTTGATCCGATGATCCGTTACCCGGTTCTGAGGAAAGTTATAGGTACGGATCCGTTCGGACCGATCTCCGCTGCCGATTTGGTTTTTTCGGGCCTCTGCCCGTTCAGAGTGGGCCTTGGCCGCTTCCATCTCGTAAACCCGGGCACGGAGGATCCGCATGGCCTTGGCCTTATTTTTAATTTGACTCTTTTCATCCTGACAGTGGACCACCACCCCTGAAGGAATATGGGTGATGCGCACCGCAGAATCAGTGGTATTCACACATTGGCCCCCGGGACCTCCGGCCCGCATCACATCGATCCGGAGGTCTTCCGGACGGATATCGATTTCGGTTTCGTCCGCTTCGGGAAGCACGGCCACGGTTACCGCGGAGGTATGAATCCGGCCTGAAGCCTCGGTAGCGGGGACCCGCTGTACCCGATGCACTCCCGATTCATACCGCAGGTTTTCGTATACATTATTACCACTGATGGAGATGATGATTTCCTTAAATCCCCCCAGTTCAGTTTCATTGACGCTCATGATTTCAAATTTCCAGCCCTTCGTCTCCGCAAACCGGGCATACATCCGAAACAGATCCGCCCCAAACAGCGCGGCCTCATCGCCTCCGGTCCCTGCCCGGATCTCCATGATGATGTTCTTTTCATCCAGAGGATCCTTAGGAATGAGGAGCACTTTGAGTCGGTCCTCTGCATTGCGTAAACGGCGTTCTAGGTCTTGGAGTTCCTCTTTGGCCAGTTCCCGGATCTCCGGGTCCTTCTCGTGCTGTAAAAGGGTTTTTGCGTCGCTCATCTGGCTGCATAAGCCTGAAACTTCCCCTTGGGCCTCGGCAACGGCGTTGAGCTGGGCATATTCTTTCATGATATTCCGGTAGGCATGCTGATCCTTCACCACATTCGGGTCTTGAATGAGCAGGGAGACTTCATCATACCGGAGGAGCAAGCCTCGCAGCCGTTCATTTTTTTCCATTTTTTCCTCTTTCAAATTCCTCTTTTTTCCGCACATCCATCATACCGGAGCGGGAAATCCCTGACAAGTAACCCAGGGAAAGCGATTGCAACATACGAACATGCCGGGGAACCATTTTCCTGCATCAGGTAGAGTGCGGGATGATCCCCCATCTCCGTCCCATCAAATAAAATGTCCCGGAGACCGTTCCTCCCGGAGACCGCTCAGCTCCGCCAAGGCATAGGCGGCATAGGCGGTGATCAGGGCATCCAAAAGGGTACCCACCGCGATAAGGTAGAAGGCCAGCGGTTTTAATAAAAGATAGCCCCCTTCAAAACCCTTCCCATACTGCAAACACAGAACCGCCAAGGCAGTATACGCGCCGTCTCCTGGGTGGCGGGCCAGGAAAAATGAAATGATGAACACCCGGATCCCGATGGATACCAGGTCTGCAGGAAGGATCTCCAGGCTTGAATAGGATTTGATAATCACGATAAACGCCACCGCCGCTACCATGGCGCTTCCGGATCTGCCGAAGGTGCTACACAGCGATAGGGTAACCGCGTTTACCCGTCTGCGGATCCCCAGATTCTCCTTGTTATGCCGCAGTAACACCGGCAAGGTAAAATTGAGGTCCCCGGAGAAAAAACCCGCCAGCGCCGGTCCCAGAGAACCGTATACCACCCGCCAGGGGTTCATCTTGGCTTTAAGAAACCACAGCAACAGGGGCAGTACCATAAAGACCAGCGTCAGGCTGATCACACCCACCAGTACCATAACATTCCGAAATCCTTCCCCTGTCGCTGCGTCATGATAGAGCACCGCCCAGTAGGCGCTGAGGACAATCATAACCAGTCCGAGGATCTCGGAAAAGAAAGAACCGATGTGATAGAAGATCCGGGAAAGGGAATCCACCAGGGTAATGACCGGTTTGCTATAACTCCGGTCATAGGAAAGCCCGATTCCCAGAAAAAAGGCGAATACATACACCGGAAAGAGGTATACTCCATCGCTTACCAGGGCGGAGAACATATTGGAAGGGAACAAGGCCTGTATACTTTCCATAGTCTCCAAGGAAACCGCCGTAACCTGTTCTTCCACCAGGATCGGAATCCGGGGAGGCGGAAACACCAGCACCGCCACAATCCCTACGGTAATCACCAATGCGGCACTCCCCGCTATCACCAGAAACGTACGAAACACCAGGGGCCAAAATCCCCCATCCCGGCGCAACTCATATACCCCCAGGGTCAGCGAGAAAAACAGAATAGGCGCCACCGCGTACCGTCCAATCCTGATAGCCACGTCCTGAAGCCATTGCAAAAACGTCAAAACTTCGGGATGTACCGAAGGCAGAAACCTTCCCAGCAAGAGACCCAGGATGGAACCGATTAAGAGCTTAACCCACACTTTCATGGGCTAAGCATACTTTATCCCGGTCTCCCCTGGCAAGTTCTGTTCTCTGCTCGTGCTCTGGGGGTGTACGCCGCAGCTCCCACCAACTCCTAGGCGCTCTTTCCTTCCAACAAGCATACTGCCAGGGCCTCTACCGCCAGCCCTGCCCCGATGGCTTCAAGCCCTTCATGGGTCTTTCCCTTGACAAAGACCGCCTCCCGGGGAACCGCTAAAACCTGGGCCAAAGAAGCGCGGATCCTATCCCGGTACGGAAGCACCTTGGGACGCTCGCAGGTGACCACACAGTCCAGATTGATAAGCCGCCATCCCGCGGTTTTCACCAGGTCCCAGGCGGTTTTGAGTAATTCCCGGGAATCCGCGTCTTTCCAGGTCTCCGCTGCGGGGGGAAAATGCTCCCCTATATCCCCCAGTCCTGCGGCCCCCAGAAGCGCATCGATGATCGCATGGATCAGCACATCCCCATCAGAATGGCCCAGTTCACCCCGGTCTGAAACAAGCGCAACCCCTCCTAATAAGAAGGGTCTGCCTTGAACCAGGCGATGCACATCCCGCCCCAGGCCGACTCGGATATTCCCGCTTCCCATGAACTTCCTCCGCTTATACCCGAGGCACCAGATCCTCAGGAAAGGTTATCTTCCGGTTCCCCGGGGAACCGGGTATGACCGCCACCGGCCCGATAAATTCCCCCCAGACTTCCGCGTCATCCGTATACTCCCTCTGGGTACGGAGTTCCTGTTCCGCTGCCTGTTCATGGGCCTGGAGAATCGCCGGATACGCAAAACCCTGGGGGGTCTGCGCGGTTCCTACCCGTGCGCGGGGTAAGTGTCGGCACACAAAGCCCGCCTCATTGATTTCCTTGGGGGTTTCCAGTACCGGCAGCAGCGGGACCACCGCCTTATGGAGTATGACCGCATCAATGGTCCGTTCTATCAGGTCCGTATCCACCCAGGGCCGGGCGCCATCATGGATGAGTACAAAATCCGGTTCTTCCCCGGAAAACGTGGAAAGCAGCGATAAGGCATGGTGAACCGAAATACGGCGGGTACTGCCTCCAGGGACAAAAAACACCTGCGGACGGGCGCCGGTCTGCAAAAGCTCCGGGGGAAGGCTTGCCCGGGCGGTGAATTCCCCTTTTTCCGCATCCGGCGGAACCGCAACGACGATGGTTTCTATCCGTTCCGAGGCCGCGAAGGCTTTTACCACAGCCCCTAATACGGTAATCCCTGGGCCCAAGGAACAATACTCTTTCTTGAGGCCTCCCATACGGCGGGAGGAACCAGCCGCGCTGATAACGACCGCCACGGAGTAGCCCATAGCGCCCCTTACCTGGATTCCAAACGGGTGAAGATCAAGGTTTCGACTGCCTCTTTGGAAGCCTGGAGGGAAAAGGCCATCTCATCGACTAAGAGTTTCAAAGCGGAATCATAGAGCTTCCGTTCCAGAATGGGCAACTCTTTAACCCTACTGCGGTGATAGAGGGAACGGACAATCGTGGCAATATCCATGATGCTTCCCTTCTTTAAGAGATCAAGATTCATTTGATACCGCAGTTTCCAGTCCGAGGGAATGGGATCAAAGGTTTCACCGATGAGGTCAAGGGCTTTCTGAGCGTCTTCCGCCGCCACGATAGGCCGGATTCCCAGTTCTTCCGCTTTATCCACCGGAACCATGATGGTCATATCCGAGACTTCCAGGTAAATCACATAATACGGGAGCTTAGCGCGCTTAAATTCCTTGTCTTCAATGGAAATAATGATTCCCACTCCCTGACTGGGATACACGACCTTCTGATCGACTTTAAACTGGTCGCTTGGAGCCGGCTCGGTTTGCAGCGGCTCAACTTGCATCGGCCCGGTTGGAACCGGCTCAGCCGGTAACGGCTCAACTTGTACCAGATCGCTTGGGACCGGCTCAGCCTGCGGTAGCTCGCTTAGAACCGGCTCGGCTTGCGGTGGTTCAGGTTGCACCGGCTCACTTGGGACTGACTCAGACGGCAACGGCTCAACTTGCACCAGATCGCTTGAAACCGACTCAGCCTGCGGCGGCTCAACTTGCATTGACTCACTTGGGACCGGCTCGGCTTGCGGCGGTTCAGGTTGCACCGGCTCGCTTGGGACCACCTCGGCTTGCAGCGGCTGAACTTGCACCAGATCGCTTGAAACCGGCTCAGCCTGTAGCGGTTCAGGTTGCACCGGCTCGCTTGGGACCGCCTCGGCTTGCGGCGGCTCAACTTGCATCGACTCGCTTGGGGCCGCCTCGGTTTGCGGCGGTTCAACTTGCACCGACTCGTTTGGGGCCGCCTCAGCCTGTAACGGCTCAGGTTGCACCGGCTCACTTGGAACTGGCTCGGTCGGCAACGGCTCAACTTGCACCGACTCGCTTGGGACCGCCTCGGTTTGCGGCGGCTCAACTTGCACCGACCCGCTTGGGACCGCCTCAGACGGTAACGGCTCAACTTGTATCGGCCCGGTTGGGACCGGCTCGGTTTGCGGCGGCTCAACTTGCACCGATTCGCTTGGGACCGGCCCCGCTTGCAACGGTTCAGGTTGCACCGGCTCACTTGGAACCTGATCGACTTGAAACTGTTGAACCTGATCCATTTGAAATGGGTTCGTCACATTGCACATTGC
>JAISPY010000142.1 GCA_031274565.1 Treponema sp. | reverse complement strand
GTCCCCGGTTTCTGAAAGCTGCTCCGCCGTGATCAGCGCCGTTATATCGGTAATCCCTTGGAGCGCCACAAAGGCCCCTCCCTGCTGCACCAGGCGGCGGGCCTCACTCTTAGTAGGAGCCAGCCCTGCATCGGTGAAGAGGTCTACCACGTTGTACCCCGCCTCAAACTTCCACCGTTCCAGATGAACCTGGGGCATGGCAGCGGCGTCTCCCCCCGGGCCTCCAAAGGCAGCCCGGGCCCCTGCCATAGCCGTATCCGCCGCATCTTTCCCGTGGATCAAAGCGGTCAGTTCCCAGGCAAGCCGCTCCTTAGCCTCGTTGGGGTTCTTATCCGGCCCGGTGAGGGTCTCACATTCCTCCACCGGTAAGAAGGTAAACAGCAAAAGGAAGCGGCGAATATCCGCATCCTGCACATTCCTCCAGTAGTGGAAAAACTCATAGGGGCTGGTAAGGTCGCGGTCCAGGAAGAGCGCCCCCTTTTCGGTTTTACCCATCTTTTTACCATCAGCGGTAGTTACCAAGGGGAACGTCATGCCGTAGACCTCGGCCCCTGCAATCCGGCGGATCAGATCCTGCCCCGCAACGATATTACCCCACTGATCGTCTCCGCCTATCTGTAAGCGGCACCCGTACCGGCGATAGAGTTCCAGAAAATCATAACTTTGCAAAAGCTGATAGTTGAATTCGATGAAGGAAAGCCCGGTTTCCATCCGCAGCCTGTAGGCTTCAAAACTGAGCATCCGGTTGACCGAAAAATGGCTCCCGATTTCCCGGAGAAAATCAATGTAGTTCAGATCCGCAAGCCAATCTTTGTTGTTGGCCCAACATGCCCCTTCCCCATCAAAGCCCAGGAAGCGGTCGAGCTGGGCTTGAATAGCAACGGCATGGGCGTCAAGCTGTTCGTAACTCAGGAGCCGGCGCATCTCGGTTTTACCCGAAGGGTCCCCAAGCCGGGCGGTCCCCCCGCCGATGAGGGCAATCCCCCTATGCCCGGCCTCTCTGAGATGCCGGTAGGCGAAGAACGGCACCAGGTGGCCGATGTGGAGGCTCCGCCCGGTGGGGTCGCAGCCCACGTAAAAGGTGAGGGGACCTTCATCCATCAAGCGGGAAAGCCCCTCGATATCACTGCATTGCTGAAAGAGTCCTCTGGTTTTAAGGTGTTCGAGTGCGGAATTCATAAAACTCAGTATACCCCCTCGCGGGCGGTAACTCAAGAGCAATCGGATGTATCACAGGATAAACGCATAGAACTCATAATGCCTTATTCCTGCCCCGCGCCCTTCATGCTGAGCAGGCCGTTCCTGCGGAACGAGCCGGACGTGGTTCGGCCTACGGCCTATTCTTATAGAAAAAAGAGAAGAAAAGCGGAGGGCCCAGGCCCCCCACACCCCCCTTAATTTTTCTATGCATTTATCCTGGATTTATCATACCCTGCGGAGTGGAGTTCACCATCATGCACTTACGCTTTGGCGATCTCTTCTTTTACCAATTTGATGAGGATTTGGAAGATCGAATCCAGGGTAGGATCCGACCTAAGTTGGTCTTCGGTTTTTTGGCAGGAGTGGATCACCGTGCTATAATCCCGGCCTCCAAAGGTCTGGCCGATTTCGGTGGTTGAAAATTGGGTGATTTCTCGGCATATATACATGGCAAGCTGGCGAGGCACGGCAATGGTTTTGCTGCGCTTTTTACCCTTGAGATCCGCGGGGCTCAGTTTGAAATAGTCCGCCACGATGGTCAGGATCGTTTCTATGGGCATCGCGGTATGCTGTTTCGGTGCGGCAAAGGCATCCTTGAGGAGCTGTTGGGTAATGTCCACGGTTATAGGTTTACCCACCAGTTCCGCGTAGGCGATGAGTTTGGTCAGCGCGGCTTCCAGGTCCCGGATATTGGTGGATATCTTCTTACTTATCAGGGCAATCACCTCATCGGGAACCGCAAGCTTGCGGTCCTGGGCCTTGGATACCAGTATGGCATAGCGGGTCTCGTAATTCGGGGGCTGGAGGTCTACGTTGAGGCCCCGTTCAAACCGGGATTTGAGGCGTTCGGTGATTTTTTTCAGCTCTGAAACCGGCCTATCGCAGGTAAAGACGATCTGCTTGTTGGCGTCGTAGAGGCTATTAAAGGTAAAGAACAGCTCCTCCTGAGTCTCCCATTTGTTCTCAAAGAAGTGGATATCGTCGATAAGCAGCAGGTCTATGAAGCGGTACTTGTTTTTAAAAGCCGCCATCCGGTTTTCCCGGACCGCCTGAATAAATTCATTGGTGAAACTCTCCGCAGTGGTGTAGATTATCTTGACCTCCCCACGGGCATGGATGTAGTGGCCTATGGCCTGCATGAGATGGGTCTTGCCAAGGCCGACTCCCCCATAGATCAGAAAGGGGTTATACGCGGTTCCCAGGTTCCGGCTTATGGCCATGGCAGCGTTGGCGGCGAAGCTGTTGTTTTCGCCGATAATGTACTTTTCAAAGGTGTACTGTTCTCCCAGTTGGGTATGGCGCTCTTTACCGGAGAAAAAATCCGTTTTTTTCATCCCCGATGGAGGCGCCGCAGGTTTCCGCGCCACCGGTTCAGGGCTTACCACGTCAAGGCCGGGAAACAGTGAAGGCGTTTCCGGTTCCCGCGGCTCCCTGGTCTTTCTGAGCGTTCCTGCAGCAGGAGCAGGCGCCGCAAGGGGCGCCTCAGAGGGAGATGGCTCCGTAGCCGCACGAGGAGCCACAGGGGGCGCTGGATCCGCAACCGGATCAGGAGTCACGGCCCCTAGGGGACTCATCCCAGGAGCCTGGGCGGATCCGCTCCGTTTGCGGGCTATAATCTCGAAAACCAAGGATACGGGTTTACCGATGATATACTGTAAGGTAGCTTCCAGGCTTGCCTGGTAGCGCTGTTTAATCTGGTCCCGGTAGAACGCGGAAGGAACTCCCAGGGTGATCTTGTTCTCCGCGGCCCCAAGGTATTCTATCAAGGTAAACCAGCGGGTAAATTCCTGCTCCCCCACTTTGTCCAGGGTTTGGTTCATGGTTTCTTTCCAGAAAAGCGCATAATCCCATTCAGCCATGCGTATATCCTTCCTACAACGGGATATATAAGCCGATGGACGGAATAATTAGGGAAACATAATAACCAGGGGTATTGTGCCTTAGTACCAAGGTATCCTCACCCGTTTATCATAGTATAAACCTCAAGAAATGAGAATAGCAGTATCCGGACCGGCAGGATAAACCCGGAGAACCCATTAACCTCCTTACAACGTTCTTGTTTGGAGTTATCTTGGCTCCACAAGAAAATTCCCGGTTACCGAGGTTTGTGAGGGATGGGACAACGAACCCTCCAGCCGGAGCAGGCGTGGCATCTCGGAGTTTGTTGCGCTTCGTGCATTTAATCCAAAAAAATCGCCGATCAGGCGATTTTTTACCCTGCAAACTCCATAAGCAGCCCACTAATTGTAGATTTTGCGGACCTTTGGTCCGACGTTAGTTTTGATGCAAAAATCTACCAGTGCAACAGGCTGCTAGGGGAGCCGTACCGGTGGTCCCCCGTATGCGTATCCGGTCATACCAAAGTCCGGGCTATCCGCAGGATGTCCGCAAACACGCCGCCCGCAGTAACCGGTGCGCCTGCACCGGGGCCTTTTATCACAATGGATAACCGGGAATACCGATCCGTGGTGATCACCACGATATTGTCAGAATCCACCAAGGAACGGAAGGGACTTGCCGCGGGTTCTGAGCGGAGGGTAAGCCTTGCGGAACCGGCTTCGATGATAGCCACATACCGAAGCGCCTCTCCCCGCGCTGCGGCTTCCGCACGCTGTTTTTCAAAAACCAGGTCTACTTTTTCCAGTTCCGCGAAAAACGCCTCCAGCCCTTGAGCGGCAAAACAGGCCGCAGGCAGAATAGGCTCGATGGTCACATCCGTAAATTCCAAGGGCATCCCACATTCCCGGGCAAGGATCAGGGCTTTGCGGGCCGCGTCTTTGGCGTTCAGGTCGTCCCGGGGATCCGGCTCCGTATAGCCCTTGGCCTTGGCCTCCCGTACCAGCGCGGAAAAGGACTTACTCCCATCGTAATTGTTGAAAATAAAACTCAGCGTCCCGGACAGCACCGCTTCGATCCGTCGTACCTTATCCCCTGAAAGAAACAAGTCCCGGAGGGTGGAAATGACCGGCAGCCCCGCGCAGACCGTAACCTCGTACAGATAGGGTATGCCTCGATCCTTAGAAAGGGTGATGAGCTTTTTGTAATATGCATAGGGACCGGAATTGGCCCGCTTATTGGGCGTAACAATGGGAATGGCGGATCGCAGCAGCGCCTCATACTGGGCGGCTACCTCGTCGCTGGCAGTACAATCACAAAACGCGGTATTCGGCAGATTCAGGTCCTTCATCCGTTCGATAAACCCGGGCAAAGCAAAGGGGACCACCCCTTCTCCGGAACGTTGTAACCGGGATTGCACCTTTTGCGGGTCCAGCCCTTCGGGATTGAAGATCATGTTCCGGGAATTGGCCGCGCCTACGAGGTTGATACGGATCTGGTGTTCCCCCGCCAGAACCGCCTTCTGTTCCGCGAGCTGCTCCAGCAAGGTACCGCCGATAAGCCCTATCCCCACCAGGAACAGGTTGACCGAACGGACCCCGGCAAGGAAAAACGCCTCGTGGACCGCATTGAGGGCCTTAGCCTGATCGGAGCGGGCTATGACCGCCGAAATGTTACATTCCGAAGAACCCTGGGCTATGGCAACCACATTAACCCCGTTCCGGCCCAGCGCATGAAATACCTTGCCGCAAATCCCGGAGGTCCGTTTCATCCGGGACCCCACCACTGCAATGATCGCCAGGTCCGGTTCCGTTACCGGGGCATCCAGCGCGTCGGAAGCAATCTCCCGCTCAAATTCCTCGTGCAAGGCAGCCTCCGCCGCCGCCGCATCTTCAGGGAGGGTCGCAAAACAGATGGAGTATTCGCTGGAACTTTGGGTGATGAGGATCACGCTGATCCGCCGCCGCGCCAGCGCGCCGAAGAGCCGGGAAGAGAACCCCGCCACGCCGACCATACCTGAACCCTGAATACGGATCAAGACCACCGGAGCCATGGAACTGATCCCCCGGATGGGATAGGGACCCTCCGGGGCGGTCCGGGTGATCCGGGTCCCCTTGCCTGCCGGGTTAAAGGTATTCCGGATAGTAATGGGTATGCCTTTTTCCAAGGCAGGCCGGACAGTGGGTGGGTACAGTACTTTGGCGCCAAAATGGGAAAGTTCCATGGCTTCCACGTATGAAAGCGCGTCGATGGTAAAGGCGTTTTTTACCATTCGGGGATCCGCCGTGAGAATCCCGTCTACATCGGTCCATATTTCCACTTCCTCCACCTCCAATGCAGCGCCGAAGAGTGCGGCGCTCAGGTCCGATCCACCCCGTCCCAGGGTGGTGGTAGCCCCATCCGGAGCAGAGCCGATAAAGCCGGTGGCCACGTACAGGGATCGGGGAGCAGACTGAAAGTAGGAGCGTAGGGTATCCGCAGTTTTCGCTCCTAAGACCTGGGCATTTCCGTGGTGATTATCGGTTTTAATAAGCTCCCGGGTATCCAGGTACTCGGCAGGTACCCCCTGAGCCGTGAGGATATGGGCGAGCAGTCGGGCAGAAAGCCGTTCCCCAAAGCTCATCACCTCATCGAGGGTCCTGAGAGAAAGCTCCCGGAGGATGGCAATCCCATCCAAGGTACGGGTGAGCGCTTCAAAGTCCGCTGCTATGAAGAAAAATGCCTGGTCCAGGTCTCCGCCTGCAAGAAAGGCCTCAGCGATGGTCCGGTACCGGTTTTGCATGGCTTGAACCGTATCAAGAGCGGCATGGTCAGCGGTTTGAGCGCTTCGAGCCAGCCCGATGAGGCCGTCAGTGATCCCCGCAAGAGCGGAAGCCACCACCACCTGGACCTGGCCGGAATGTTCCGTATCTTTGATAATCTCCACTACCTTACGGATTGCTTCTATCGAACCGACGGATGTACCGCCAAATTTCAGAACGCGCATAATTGCTCCCTTGTATGGTATCCTATTCTCTGTCCAGGGCGAGCGCATATAAACAAAAGAGTCCGCGAATGACGCGAATTAACGCGAATTAGGGAATGATCACCGTTCTTAATTCGTGTAATTCGTGGACAAAAATTGTTATGTGCGCCGGCCCTGATTCTCTGTCTTACCGTGATACAATTTTTTAGTATATTTATCAAGCATATCAAACAGGATGGTCAACGGCCAATAGGGATGTTCTCGCAATGCTCAATTTAGGATAACCACGGACGACACCGACGACACGGACAACCCCTTCTGGAACCGGCAAAGGATGCGGTGCGTGTATCCTACGATCAAACATCGGCCCCGAGGTTCAAACGCTGGATGGGTATACCAATTCCTGAATTCCCGTACTATACTACCCTTGTATGCAAAGAATGGGTTGGTACGAAGTTGTGATTTATCTTTATTAAAAGGATGTCGTGTTGGTATGTATCTCAGAACGGATATGGCGTTAGGGTGTTTTCTCCTCATCTTTGAGGCAACGGGAAGTTTCAGCCTGGGAATGATACAGCAGCCCCGGGTGTTTCGGTCCCAGGAACCCGCGGGAATCGAAGGAGCGGAAACGCCGATACGGCTTGAACACAGCGCTCAAGCGGCTTTAGCGGAACCGCCGCAGGAACATCCCCCAGAATTAGTTGCGGAACCCCCTGAACGGGCTGAAGTCATTATGCAAGCCCTGGCCGCGGCGTATCCTGACCGGATCGGCCCTGCGGTCTACCGAAACGGGGATTGGGCAGTACCGATCCGGGGGATCTATTACTATTATGCCCAGGGTAGACTGCTGCCGGAAGAACTGCGAAACCGTGCTTCGGAATACGATCCCCAGCCTTTCTATACCTACCCAGCGGAATTGCCCCCCTGGACTCCGCCCGGCCCTGAAGCAAGCGCCCGTTTGAAGGCCCAATCGGATCGGCGGCGTCTGCATCCGCCAAAACGCTCCCTGCATTTCTATGACGCCCTCTGGCGGGCCTCCACCAAGGAGGCAGCCTATGAGCGGGTAAAAACCATACGTTTTCTGGGCCGTAATGTGCTGGTTCATTACGCCATCTTAGAAGAACTTGCCCTGGTGGAAGAGCGGATCTATGCGGAGGCCCGGACCAGTACCCAGGTGCGACAATGGATAAACACCATTAATTCCATTTCTGGTTGGAATTGGCGGAATATCGCTGACACGGAGAGCCGGAGCTTTCATGCCTACGGCGCTGCCCTGGACCTGTTACCCAAATCGAGTGGCTTAGCAACCTATTGGCTCTGGACCGCCCGAACCACCGGTGAATGGTGGACGGTTCCCTATGAAAAGCGTCTCCACCCGCCGGATGCGGTTATTAAAGCCTTTGAAGCTTACGGGTTTATCTGGGGGGGGAAATGGTTCTTCTACGATACCATGCACTTTGAATATCGTCCGGAACTATTACTGCTCAATAATCTACCCCTCACCAATCTTTTCTAATTTTCTTTTTTCTAAATGAATGCGGCAGGGTTAGAAAGAGCGGCGCACGCGCGCTTCGGCGCTGCTGCAAGAAACGCCGAAGCGGAAATACTCCGTAGCTGGCAGGGATACGGAGTATTTCATAGAAAAGTGGGCAGGTAGTTAGTAAGGCACATGAGCAGTAAGAGAAAAAAAAGTGAGGGCGAGGATGGGGAGGCATGCTGCTCCGAGGAGCAGGAAACCGGTAAGCGTACTCCGGGGTTTTACGGTATGCCCGGGGGGGATCGCCGGGGACGAGTCTGCCCAGGATTCCTGTTCAGCGCTTAATTCCAGCATCAGATGGTCTATCCCTTCGATAAGGCGCTTCCAGGTAATCCGGGTCTTACGCCGGGTGATCCCTTCTAAGATACGGAAGGATTCCCCTAACAGCGCGCCAAAGGCACCGGGTAAGCGCAAATCTGAACGGATGGAAGCCTTGGAGAGCATAATAAGCCCCTCCAGGGTAACAGCCTTGTGCAGACCCGACAGGAGCGCCCCCTGGGTAATGGGGAAGGGACCCAATTCCAAGAGGACCCTGCCATAGGGCACGAAGAGGTTAAAGATCACGATGCCTCCCATGACCGACAGCGTGATGAGGGGCTTGTTCCTTTTACCCCGCAGTCTTGCGTAAACCCAGAAGATCAGAAACTGGACCGTCCTGAGCAGGATGGACGGGTTGAGCAAAAACGCAACCATCATGATCAGTCCTGCCACGCAGAGGGCGCCGCTGCTCAATTCCTGCTCCCAGTCCGGAGATGCACTCGGGGCTTTCATGGAATGGACCGGATATGCTGGTGATACCAGCGTGAACGGGAGGTGAAGGTTTCACAGAAGATCCCTAGGCTCATACCGGTAATGATCCCCGCGATCAGAAACGGAGGAACCAGGAATTTGATCCCCCCTCCAAAAACAAAAAACCGGGCCAGAACCAGTTGAGACCCATTGGAGCACAAGGCCCCTAAGACACTGACGCCTATGAAGCTGATGCGTTTTGGTCCAAGAAACCGCCGTAAGAGGTACATGACCGCCGCAGACGAACAGGTACCGGCCAAGGAAAATAAAAAGATATATGAAAAAAAGGTTCCCGTGATGATTGCCTGCCCCACAACCTTGATGATCACGAGCATGGCAAAGGATTTTAAGGTAAAGATATCCAATGCCAGCATGAGGGGTACATTGGCAAGGCCGATCCGCATGAAGGGAAGCGGTTTAGGAACCAGGTACTCCAGGGTAGATAAAAAGAGACAGAATCCTCCCAGCAGTGCGGCAGTAGCCCGTTCCGCTTTACCAGACTGCGCCATCAATATCTCCGCCGGGTTCATCCTGGGTCAAAACGCGCTCCTTCTCGGCGCCGCTTGTACCTATAGCGATCAATACCTTGTTCGGCAGGCATGCTATCCATTGGCCATGCGCTTGAATTGCACCGGCAGCCACACAGGTCTGATTGGTACAGGGTGAAGATCGCACCCGTGCCGTCCCGTCCCGCAACTCCACCACCGTATCCCCGAGAGGGCCTGCCACGGTAACCAGTTCCGCAGCGTCCTGGGGAAAGGTCCAGGTTGCCTCATCTCCGGCAATGCTTATCCTGGTTTGCGCTCCGCGGTGGGCATAGAGAGAGACCGCACTTACCAGGGTAATGGTCAGGGCTATGCCGATCGCCGCAAAGTCCAGGGGTTTAAAAAAGGATGGGCTTTTCATACGCGGCATGGGTGGTTTTTAGGTGGTTTGGAAGTATACACATAGTATTTCATAGCATAGCTGGAAGCCGCTGACAAGTACCGCTTCGCTGCCCTATGCCGCGCTGCGGTTTTAATCCGGGCCGGTGGGACTTTTTACGGACCTTTGGTCCAAGTTTTTCATGTCAGGGCATAGGCAAAAAAAGACCCGTCAGCGACGGGTCTTCGAGTACAAGGATTGCCTTCGTTCATAGGGTTTTGCGGTGGGCGTAAAGTCCCCCATCCAAAGGTTCTCGTCCGATGAGTAGCCCCTATCCACTCCGGTGCAAACTATAATTCCAGGTAAGTCCCCGTGAAAAGCGTCCATACCGGAGAAAAAATCGGCTTATGGGCAAAAAAAAGACCCGCCAGGAGACGGGTCTTTTTTGCAGGGGATATTTCTGAGAAAACATTAAACCGCTGTTTTTACCTTCCGCAGTTCGTAGAGTTTTTCGGTGGGGG
>JAISPY010000109.1 GCA_031274565.1 Treponema sp. | reverse complement strand
CGGGGAAAGGGCCGGATATTCCCCTGGGCATCCCGGCGGGGCAGGAAGACCTTCCAGTACTCCTCATCGATCCTATGGGGAACCAGGGCGGTCTGGGCTTTGCGCTTCCCTTCCACCGTACTATACCTCCGCACCATCGCAGGATCCGTTTCTTCGGAATAACAGTTGGCAAGCTCAATCCCCCGGATATAGAGTTCCCACCGTTCCACGGTTCTGCCGTCGGGGTGTTTCTTGGCAAGGCAGGGAACAAAAGCCGGATAATCCACGAGCGCCACCGGTCTATCCCGGGGAAGCTGTGGCTCCACCGCATGAACGAAGATAAGATTATAGAGATCCCCCTGGTCCATGCCCGGGGGCGGATCCAGACCGATCCGCCGGGCTTCCGCTTCTAGCGCGCCTGCCTCCGCTGCCTCAAAGAGCTTGAACCCTGCCCACCGGGAAAAGGCCTCTTCTATGGAAAGGCGCAGCATCGGGAGACCAAGCTCCGGGACATTCCGGCCCGCCGCGAGGAACTGCAACAACTCCCCGGTTAAGTGCAGGGAAGCTTCATAATCCGCATCCATGGTGTAGTATTCCAGCATGGTAAACTCAGGACTGTGAAGCCGGCCCTGGGATTCCCCGTTACGGAAGCACTTGCAGATCTGGTACAGGGCTACCCGGTGGCAGGCAATGAGTTGCTTCATCCAGATTTCTGGGGATGGAATGAGCCAATAGGCGTGAGCCTCCCCTGCCGCCCGCGCAGGAGGCGGAAGGAAGCGTGTCTCAAAGACTTCCAGACACGATTCAGGGATGAGATCCGGAGTCAAGAGGGGCGTATCCACCTCCAGGTAGTCCCGACGGTCAAAAAACGCCCGGGTTTGCCGGATGATCCTTGCCCGCTCCCAGAGCAGCTCCGTATCCACTATGCCGCGCCCCCTGCCAGGCGGCATACCGCTTCCTTCCATTGGCGGCCCCGGTGAAATTCGTTTAAGAACATGCCGAAGGAGGCGCAGCCCGGAGAGAATACCACTACATCCCCGCATCTGGCAGCATCCAGGCTCGCCATAACCGCCGTATCCACCGCATCAAAGGGTCCTCGGTAGGAACAAGCAGCCTCATCGAGCAGGATTTTGAGCTTATCACTCCCGGTTCCCACGAGGAGGATCACTTCCTTGGCCTGTACCGCTGCCTTGGCCAGGGGGGTGAAGTCCAGATTTTTGTCGGTTCCTCCGGTTACCAGTACCACCGGCGCATGGAATAGGTCAGGTTTAGCGAAGGCTTCCACTGCGGCGGCGGCCGCTTCAGGGATGGTGGCGGCGGTATCATTATAGAACCGGATCCCTCTGGCTTCATGAAACAATTCCAGCCGGTGTTCAATACCCGGAAAAGTCCCCAGGGTATCCCGGATAAAGTCTGCGGAAAGCCCCAGGTCCAAGAGGGCTAAGGCTGCGGCAAGGAGATTTTTCTTTTGATGATACCCCGGTATTAGAAGCCGGGGGGGAACCACTACAACCGGTGGGGCGCCCGCAAGCCGGGCAAGCCCTGGACCCTGGGGACCGGTGAGCCATCCCCCGGCCTGTTCATCCGGCAGGGACTTTTCCCCATACGCCAGGGGTCTGCCCTGGGTTTCAGCCAGGAAGCTCCTCCCCCAGGGATCATCCGCTGCGACGGTTACATCCTGGGAATCTTGGCCCTGGTAGAGGACCCGCTTATCCGCAATATAGGCTTCCATGGTGCCGTAACGATCCAGGTGATCCGGCAACAATGCGGTACATACCGCAGCCCGGGGTTTGAGGAGCGGCATTCCCCCTTCGTGTACCCGGCCTTGGAGGTCTCCGAGCTGCCAGCTTGAGAGTTCCAAGACCACATCATCTTCAGCCTGTACTGCTGCGGCAAATTCCAGAGGGGACCCATTGCTATTACCGCCCAGATAGGCCTTTCCCGGAAGGAGGCCCTGGGTTCTGGCGGCTTTGAGCGCCCAATAGAGGGCTGCTGCGGTGCTGGATTTACCCTTGGAACCGGTAACCGCAATAAGTCGGGCAGGGAAATGGGCTAAAAAGAGGGAGATGTCGGTTTCGATGCGCTGACTCAGGGTTAAAAAGAAATTGTCCGGCCGCACCCCCGGATTTTTTATCACCATATCGGCATGTTTAAAATCCGCTTGGTCGTGGTGGCCCAGCACATACCGGATACCGGAGATGTCCCGTAGTTGTTCCAGAGAAGGGGCGAGGGTCTTCTCATCCTGGAGGTCCGTAACCGTGATCGCCGCTCCTTGGCATGCCAAATACCGGACAGACGCTACCCCGCCTCCATGGAGACCCAGGCCCATGACCAGGACCTGCATACCTTCATAGGCAGACCGGAAAGGGGCGGCTTGGGACATCAGATATTCTACTGTAGGCTGCGACGGGATCAAAGAATTCATAATACTCCATACTTTAGTATAAGTATTACGAGTTTTTCTGAGGAGGTCAAGTTATCTGGGGCCAGGACCGAAGTCCAGCGCATTAAAAATTCTTGAATTGGCTAAAAAATGGCACGATATATGCCATGATAAAGCAAGTTGATTTTCTGAGAGGGGAATTATGGAAACAAGAACCATAGCGTCGCTGGCGGAGTACTTCAAGGACGTGAAAGACCGTATCCTTTGAACGAAATCAACATCATTAC
>JAISPY010000102.1 GCA_031274565.1 Treponema sp. | reverse complement strand
GGAATACTTTGACCGAGCGCATGGCTTCGCAGCCAAGCGTCCCGGGAACCACGGTCAAAAAAGAGATAGGCTTCCGAAGAACAGTAGGGAAGCAGGAGCATATCCGCCCGGTCATGGAGGGTCCGGGGGGCGTAATGGCTCGTGAGCTGTCCTGGAGACTTGCCCGGTTCCACGGTTTCCGCCTGTTCCACCCTGCCAATCACCGCCTCAATACGCTCCTGGGGGGTTCCTCCGGGACGGAGTATCCGGGGCTATCCCGTCGATCAGCCTCGTTATCTGGTTATTACACGGTATTTCCCTCACTTTCAGGATGTTTTCCGCGTTCTTCCGCTGATTTCCCCGGTCTAGCGAATCCTGATAGCTCAGCATTGACCGATGCTGGAAGAAAAACAGCCCGAACGCGCTCTTTATCGCGTCGGCGAATTCGTAGATCAAATTAAAACCTTCCCGCCGCTTCCCTATCGGGTTTTCTCCGACCCTCTTTCCTGTTTTCTCAAACCGGCACAGTTCCGCCGCTAATATTCCCCTGCCCATGAGGGCATTTTATCAGATATTTTTGTAAAAATAAAATCGCTGCGGGAAAAGGGACAGCCATTGCTCCGCAGTGCCGACCGTTATTTTTCACATCTAGTATCCAAGGTCCGACAGGCCATAGCATCATTGTTCAATGGGCTTAACGAGAAAACCCCTATTCAATCCACCTCACTCAAAGGTACGATCGGAACATGGGCTTATCGCCTTTATCTTCACCAGACTTGCGGTTGCTGCCATCTACCCTTGATTCGCATAAGTAATATCGGTTTATAAATATGCCATAATTCCTTACACTGGCTAGAATTACGGGTGCATCTTTTAAATTTTGGGTAGTACCGATGTGTCCGGGTTCTACCATTCCTCAAACCGTAACTGCCCTGAGCGGGTAGTCTGCGCCAAGATACACGCAGCGCCCTGGACGCATAACCGCATCCACGGATTTTTGTTCCTTAGGGATAGACCGCCCCTCAGCCCGGCAGCTCCCGTACTATCCGTTCCCCCAGAAACACCGGACCCCCTATGGAAAGGGACCCGAGGGCGCCCTGGCGTTTACCTACCCGGACCTCAATCACCCCCCCCGGTTGCAGGACCCGGCGCAGACCTTCCCCTTCCCAGCGGCGCTCCTCTTGCCAGACCCCCAATGCGGCAGAGCCTGAACCGCAGCTTGATTCGAAAACCAGCGAATCCGTGGCGTAGACATACACCGCCGGGATCATAAGGCTCTGGTCCTCATCGTAGAACAGCACCCCCAGGGCCTGGGGACGGGACAGGCTGCGCTCGACTTGTTCTTTGATGGTATACACCAGGCCCTGCTCCGGGGGGATTCCCGGCGCGATAATGTGGGTGATGCCCTCAAATACATACGCCGGCAGCGCCCGGTCCGCGAAACGCAGGGTCTCCCGGGCCAAGGGTAGGGGCATGGCCGCCTCTGCGGTTCCGGTTTCCCCATTGACCCGTACCATGAGGGGTTCCCGCATACCACTTATGGCAATGGGAATCTCCGCTGCTCCCGTATAGCCCAAGGTCCGGGCCACCCACAGGCCGAAACTCCGGGCCGCGTTACCGCAGAATTCTCCGCCCATCATTTCGAGCCGCCAAAGTCCCTGCGGGGCCGCCGGGGGAAGTACAAATCCCACCTGCTCGGCCCCCAGGGACGGATCCGCCATCAGCAGCCGAGCCGCCTCCGCCCGGTTTTCCACTGGGGTAAGCACCAACAGGGTAATATTCTTCGCAGGGTCCGCGACAATGACTTCATACCGCATGGGGATTACCCCCTCGGTCGGTGTTTGCGCTGCCGCAGCAGGTTCCTGGATCCGCACGTTTCATAGAGCCTCCGCTTTCGGTTTATGGGGAGATGCCGTCCCTCATGATCCTGCCCTGCATACCAGGGTAAAGCAGGCCGGGGAACATTCAGGCGCATGACCCTCCTATGAAGTTTACATTGCCGCGAAAAAAAGGTAAGATGCTTCTGGCGCTTCATAAGGGACCTGTACCAGGTCTATCAGGAAGCGGCAGGTTATGAAATAGTATCGTAAGGAGAGTAGGATGAAAAGGTTTGTTATCCTAGGGTTGTGCGCGTTCGGTGCGCTCAACGGAGTGTTTGCCGGAGCCAAGAAGGAGGCTCCGGCGGCGAGCGGCAGTAAGCAGGAAGCCCCGGTGGGGGATGCGTCCCTGGAAAAAGTGCTGGCCAAGAAAAAGCTGGTCTTAGGGCTGGATGATTCGTTCCCCCCTATGGGATTCCGCAATGAAGCCAATGAAATCGTAGGCTACGATGTGGACCTGGCCAAGGAAGTAAGTTCCCGGCTGGGAATCGAGCTGGTGCTGCAGCCTATTGACTGGAACGCCAAGGAACAGGAACTCAATACCGGGGAAATCGACTGTATCTGGAACGGATTCACCATCACATCGGAACGGCAGGCGGCCCTCACCTTCACGAAGCCCTATCTGAAGAATGCCCAGGTGGTGGTGGTCAAGGCCGACGCGCCCTATACCACCTTGCAGGATTTGGCGGGAAAAACCGCGGGGTTGCAGGCAGGTTCGTCCTCGGTGGACGCCTTGGACCAGGCAGTGGAATTAAAGGCCAGTCTCAGCGAGGTGATTGAGTACAAGGAATACCTCACCGCCTTGATGGACCTGGAAGTGGGCGGAGTAGACGCCATCATCATGGACCTGCTGGTGGCCAATGACAACATCAACCGTTCCGGAAAACCGTTCCGTATTTTGACGGAGACCCTGGCCCCGGAAGAATTCGGCATCGGATTCAGGAAAAATGACCATGCCCTGGCGGATAAGGTCTGGGAAACCCTGGAAGCTATGGCCAAAGACGGAACCGTGCGCCGCTTGACCGAGCAATGGTTCGGCGCGGATATTTCCATTATTGGGAAATAGGGAAAAAGAGGGGTCATCATGGTACAAATGCTGGGCATCATGCTCAAGGGAGCGGGAGTCTCCTTGGAGGTGTTCTTACTTACCTTGCTTTTTTCCCTGCCCTTGGCGATGCCCCTGGCATTTGGCCGGATGTCCCGTCATCGGGCGCTGCGCGGGCTGATTAATGGGTACCTCTTGATCATGCGCGGAACGCCCCTCATCCTGCAGCTTATCTTTATTTATTTTGCCCCTAAATATCTCTATAAGGCCCTCTATGAGGGGCTTTCCCGGATCATCCCTTCCCCGGACTTCTGGGAGGTCCTCAGGTTTTTGCTCTCATATAACCGGTTTACCGCGGTGATCATCGCCTTTGTGCTGAACTACGCGGCGTATTTTGCGGAGATTTACCGGGGAGGAATAGAATCCATCCCCCAGGGCCAGTATGAAGCCTCCAAGGTCCTGGGTTTTACCCCTTCTCAAACCTTTGGACGGATCATCCTCCCCCAGGTGATCAAACGGATCTTGCCGGCTTCGGGAAATGAGGTGATCACCTTGGTTAAAGACACGGCTTTAGCCCAAACCATTGGGGTGGCGGAACTGTTCCATGCAGCCCAGAACGCATCGGCGCGGGAATTTTCCACTGCGCCTATTTTTATCGCCGGCATGTTCTACCTGGTAATGAACGGGGCGGTTTCCGCAGCCTTCACCTGGGGTGAAAAGAAGCTTTCGTATTACTCATGATGGTACAACGGCAGAACAATAAGGGTAAAAATGGTAAAAGGAGCGCACCCTATGGAAGTAATCAGCGTTGCAGGGCTTTCCAAAGCCTTCGGGAAACTCCGGGTCTTACGGCAGGTATCCTTCAGCGTCGCTCAAGGAGAAGTGGTCGCCATCATTGGACCCTCAGGATCTGGGAAGTCCACCCTGCTCAGGTCCATTACCCATCTGGAACAGATCGACCAGGGCAGCATCACCCTGGCCGGGGAACCTATGGTACGGGACGGGGTCTATGCTCCGGCAGCGGTCCTGCGCCGGGTTTGTCTCAAGGTCGGGCTGGTGTTTCAGAATTTTAACCTGTTCCCCCATTTATCGGTCCTCAAAAACATCACCGAGGCCCAGGTGCGGGTGCTGCGCCGCAGCAAACCAGTAGCGGAGGCCCGCGCCTGGAGTCTCCTGGAAAAGATGGGGCTTACGGAAAAAGCCGGCGCCTATCCTTGCGCCTTATCTGGTGGACAGCAGCAGCGGGTTTCCATTGCCCGTGCCCTAGCGCTGGACCCGGAGGTCCTTTTCTTCGATGAACCTACCAGCGCCCTGGACCCGGAACTGACCGCGGAGATCCTCCGGGTGATCCGGGCCTTAGCAGCGGAAAAGATGACCATGGTGATTGTTACCCACGAAATGGCCTTCGCCCGGGATGTGGCGGACCGGGTGATCTTCATGGACGGAGGGGTCTTCATCGAAGAAGGCCCTGCAGCGCAGCTTATCGACCACCCCCAGGAGGAACGGACCAAGGCTTTCTTGAAGCGGATAACCGGGTGAAGCCCGCGAAAGCAAGGATGCTGAGCGTACCCCTTCCCAGCAGCGCAGGACCGCAACCCCGGCATAGAGATGCGTCCTTGCGTTCCCCGAAACTTTGAACGTTCAGACTGTTTACGACGTTTTGGCGGCCCGAATAAGGGCTTTGCTCGGCATCGTGCCGCAGCATCCGTCCCGCAGGAACGGCGACCAGGGCCGACAAAATGTGGCGGAGGTTTTGCGTGGGAATGTTCAGACCAAAGGTCTGCGCGTAGCGAGACCAAAGCAAAACCCTAGCCCGAGGTGCCTTTAGGCCCCGAAGCGTTAACAGACCTGTTAGGCGCAGTTTCTGCCTTTTTCATTTTGTTTTCTTTGCTATTATTAACATTACTTCATCTTTTTTACTGCTTATTATATTATTATTTATTTCCAATATGGTAAAACTATTATTTTTCATTAATTCCTTTATACTGCCTTTTGTATAATATTGATTCCATAATATATATTCTTTAATCGTTTTATTTTTTCGCCAGTTCAAATCTGAAGTGCGAATTTTTGCTCTGAAAAGACTTCGTTTGGTGTCCGATAGCCTAAAGATTTGCGAGGTCTATTGTTGATTTTCTGTACGATTTGGTCAAGCTTTGATTGAGTGAGTGAATCAAACGACGTTCCTTTCGGTAGGTATTGGCAAAGCGGCGA
>JAISPY010000092.1 GCA_031274565.1 Treponema sp. | reverse complement strand
GGATATCAGCCGGTAGGGGTAAAAAGCATACCAGGCAGATAAATCACGAAAAAAAGTCGTCAAAGACAGACGGGGGGGATGTTCCCATCTTTAAGAATGATTAATTCGACAGTCTCGTTGAAGTACCCGTCCAAGACTTGGTTGGTTTCGGCCTTCATCTTGCCCCCCATCGCTTCGATTTTATCGATGTCCAGCGCTTCCTGTTTTTCGCTTTTCCACAAACTCGTCCGTATTCCGCTGAAGCCCTTCCCTTAACGCCGCCGCCGCTTTTTCAAATATTTTTTTGCTGTTTTCCATGTTTATTCCCCTCCTCCGGGACGCTTCAGTTTACCATACTTCATTTCTTTTTGCACGGAAAAAATTGCTGCACCCTAAGTTTTTTATAAAAATTCAAAAAATCATTTTTGGGGTTTAGCCATTTCGCCTAACAGCCCTATAGACGTTATATCCGCAGTCCACATCTGATTCGCCAGCCATAGTACCGTTCCGTACAGAAGGTACGGGTACTTAGAGCTTATCCGGGAATAATATTGAGCCGATAAGTAAATCATGAAACGAGTAGCAGGAACCGGGATACAACCCTGGATATTGACCGAGGAATGGGGGAAGTGGCCATCAGAGGCTGGCGACAGGGCGTCGTGTCCGGTGCGCCGATAGCAGTGAAACGGAGGATTATACGGATTACCGTACTGGTGTGTGCGGTTCTTTGCATCATTGTCGGTATCGTCCGGGGTGATACGACTGCCATTTTGAGAAGAGCGGTCTATATCTGTCTGGAGTGTATCGGCATTGGATAAACGAAAACGGAAGCTGCTGCAATGTTTGTCTATGCTCCTTTCCAATGGGGATATAGCCAATTTCAAGACCGGTTCCGTGTCCCGCAGCCCCCTCAAAAACGGCTGCGTTCCCGGGCTTAACTGCTACTCCTGTCCGGGGGCCATCGCTTCCTGTCCCCTGGGCGCGCTCCAGAATGCCCTTGCGGAAGGCCGCATTCCGTTCTTTGTTGCGGGCCTGCTCGTATTGTTCGGCATAGTCTTTGGTCGGATGGTATGCGGCTTCTTGTGTCCCTTCGGCCTCATACAGGAACTTTTATACCGCATCCCCTCCCCAAAGCTGCGGAAAAATGCCCTCACCCGGAAGCTCAGCCTGCTGAAATACGGGTTCCTGGCGGTGCTGGTCATCGGTCTGCCGGGGGCGTTTTTTTTCATCCAAGGCTACGGCGCGCCCTTTTTCTGCGAGCTGGTCTGCCCCGCGGGAACCCTGGAAGCGGGAATTCCCCTGGTTCTCTTGAACCAGGCCCTCCGGGAGATGATAGGCGGTCTGTTTTTCTGGAAATTGGCCCTGCTCATCGCTATTGCGGCGCTTTCGGTAGCGCTGTTCCGCTGCTTTTGCCGCTTCATCTGTCCCCTAGGCGCGCTCTACGGTCTATTCAACCGGTACGCCCTGCTGGGAATGCAGGTCGACGGGGAAATCTGTACCCATTGTGGAACCTGCGCAAAAACATGTAAAATGGATACGCGGATTGCCAATGATCGTGAATGTATCCGCTGCGGCGAATGTAGGTCCGATTGCCCGGCAAACGCGATTACCCATAGCTTTTCAAAAAACAAGGAGGAGCAGCGATGAACCATATAGCAAGAAAAAACAGGAACCAGGGGAAAACCATCTTCTGCGCCGGCATCATGCTGGTTTTGAGCGCGACCCTTTCGGTTCAGGGGGCTGAACGTACTGTGGGCCAAACCGCCCCGGATTTTACGTTTACCACCCCGGAAGGCAAACCCATGAAATTGTCTTCCTACCGGGGAAAGCCTGTGGCGCTGCATTTCTGGACCACCTGGTGCGGTCCCTGCATCCGGGAACTGCCCCTGATTTCGGCGCTCACCCAAGCAAAGGCCCAGGAGCTTACCGTACTGGCGGTAAATTGCGCGGAGACGGAACAGACCGTTGCTTCGTTTCTTGGCAGGAACTCCATCACCCTCAACGTGGTGATGGACCAGGACAGCCGTATTTCCCGGTTATATGCTATAGACGCTATCCCCCAGACCTACCTTATCGATGCGGAGGGGATTATTCGGTCAATACGGGTTGGCGCATATACCCGCGGGGAGCTTAACCGGGATATTTCCGCGCTGCTTGGGAGATAGGGACGAGACGCCTGCCGCCACGTTAGGGCAGGATAAACCCCTAGAACCATTTTTTTCTTTTTTTCTATAAATTAACGGGGCCTGCTTGTCATAGAGCGTACCTGCGGGGAGCATACGTCGGGTTTTTCCACCCCCTCTTGAGGGAAAGCATTACGGCGCTGCGGCTATCCTGGTTCCGACTAGACCTGCGTCCGTTACCCCGGTATGCTTAGAACCATGCATACCAGCTTTATCGAGTCTTCCCGTACCGGTGCGGGCGCGGTTCCCCAGTACGGCTATGATTTTATCAGTGATCCCTATCTCCCCCCGGGAGAAAACGAATATTACCTGCGAAACCGGCAATTAGACGCATTGTATAGTCCTTCGAGCGCGCGGCGGCAGGACCAGTACCGCCCCTTGCTGCCCGCAGAAATCCGTACCCTTGAAGCCCAGGGCAACCGCTGCGAGGCGTGGGACGCGGTATGGGTCCGGGAAGGCTTTCATCCTGAACTGGTCCAGCACTGTGTCTTTGCGGGGTTTGTCCGCATCGGCGCTCTGGATCCAGGATTTCTGCGCCACCATGACTATATACTGCCCGTAGGTATCAGCCATAGCCGTATCATCGCCTGTGACATCGGGGATCGCCCAGCGATCCACGACTGCCGGTATCTTTCCCACACCATCATCGGAGATGGGGTCATCCTCAGTTCAATCGACGAAATGGACACCACCAATCACGCCAAGTTCGGTGAAGGGGTCATCAAGGACGGGGAGGATGAGGACATCCGGGTATGGATTGACCCGCTGAACGAAGCAGGGGGCCGCAGCGTACTTCCTTTTCTTGGGATGATCTGCGCGGACGCCTACCTGTGGGCGGTGTACCGGGAGGATGAGCGGCTTATGGCGGCTTTTAAACGGATAACCCAAGCTTCCGTAGACCCCCGCCGAGGCTATTACGGCACGATTGGACACGGAACGGTGATCAAACACTGTCATACCATCAAAGATGTACGGATTGGGAACGGGGCTTACATCAAGGGTGCGAATAAACTTAAAAACCTATCCATCCAATCGGATCCCCGGGATCCTACCCAGATTGGCGAAGGGGTTGAACTGGTCAACGGCATCATCGGTTATGGGTGCCGGGTTTTTTACGGCTGCAAGGCGGTGCGTTTTGTGTTGGGGAATAACTGCAATCTCAAATACGGCGCGCGGCTCATCCACTCGATACTCGGGGATAATTCTACCGTATCCTGCTGCGAAGTCCTCAATAACCTGGTCTTTCCCAGTCATGAACAGCACCACAACAACTCCTTCCTGATAGCCGCCCTGATCCAGGGGCAGTCAAATATGGCCGCCGGCGCTACGGTGGGATCCAATCATAACAGTCGGGGCAATGACGGTGAGATCATTGCGGGCCGGGGATTTTGGCCCGGACTTTCCAGCACCCTCAAACATAACAGCCGATTCGCCAGCTACACCCTGATTGCCAAGGGGAATTATCCTGCGGAACTGTACGTGCCGTTACCGTTCAGCCTGGTTACCCACCGTCCCGGTACGACCCAGTTGGAAGTAATGCCTGGGTACTGGTGGATGTACAATATGTACGCTCTGGAACGGAACAGTTGGAAATGCCGGATCCGGGATAAGCGGCTTTTCAAGGTACAGCATATCGAAACCGGGTATCTGGCTCCGGATACTGCGGCTGAAATCATCCGCGGGCTTAAGATCCTGGATCAATGGGTAATCCAGGCAGGATACCCCAGCCTCCGGGACCTGCCTGAGCAGGTCCCGCTCTGGGCCCCTGAACGTACCGTAGAGCGTTCAAACCGGCCGGTGAGGATTATCAAGGCCCTGCAGGGAGCCAGGGCCTACCGTGAAATGCTCCTGTACTATGGGGTGAAAACCCTGATCGAATTTTTCGCGCTTCCCCCAGCGGGTTCCTCCGAGGCAGGGCCCGGGGATTGGGATTTTCTGCGCTTTCAGGCGGCGTATCCTGAAGCGGCGTCCCTGGAATGGGTTAATCTGGGCGGACAGCTCGTCAGCGAACCTAAGCTTGCCGCGCTCCAAGAGGCGGTCCGGGAAGGGGAACTTACTTCGTGGGATCACATACATGCGGTCTATGAGCGCCTTTGGGAAGCATACCCGCTGGACAAGGCCCTGAATGCCCTACAGGTACTCCGGTTTCTCCAAACAGGGGATGGGCGCGCAGCAGCACCCGATACGGTCATCACCCGGGAGGAATGGAATAGCTTGCTTGATACCGGAGTACGGATCCGCCGCTTCATCGAGGACCAGGTGTACAAAACCAAACTCAAAGATTATACCGATCCTTTTAGGAATATCACCTACCGGAACGCTGCCGAGCGGGATGCGGTACTCGGCACCATAGATGCTAATCCCTTTGTGCAGACCGTCAAAGCTGAGAGCAAGACCTTTTTTACCGATGCGGAGGCGTCGCGGCTCTGAGCCGAACCGGGCCTAAACGAGGCTTGCCCAGGTATCCCCGCTGCATTTCCCGCGTAACGGGAGTAGGTATGCCAAGACCGGGGAGCACAGCTGCATACCGATGCGCCGGAGAGGAGGAGCATTATGACGAAAAAAGTTGCCGAGGAATCGCTAGGCCGTACGCTTATTACCATAGCAGCCCATCCAGCCCTGAGAAACGCGGGGATCCGATGCCTTAAATCCATTTTTTACCATTTTTTCTTTTTGCAGTACAAGGCGGCGCTCTTGCCCGGACGGATCCCGATTACCTCGGTGGATCATCCTCTCGATGCCCGGATCCCCTTTAGTCCCCGGTGGGTAGGTATCTATCTTGACTTTGTCGCGTTTTGGGTGCGGATCATCGGATTCCTCCTGCGGACCTACCGACGTGCGGGGATGAAACCGGCGATAGATTTCATCAATTCCATGGGGCGTCTGTATGCCTTTGCCGCTCAGATGTATACCAAAAACCTATCCACCACAAACCGGCCCCGGTATCTTGCCCATCCCCAGTTTGTACTCATCCACGCGACAGACCCCCATCTCATGTGTATTCCCAGTCTCCATGTGCTGGTGGTCATCAGGACGTACACCGCATTCCGCGCAATTATCCGTTCCTTTGGGGATGCGGACCGGTTTGCCCCGCAGATCGAGGAAGTTACCCAAGGAGCGGTGGCTATTACCCAAGCCCTGCTCTATGTGAAGCAGCACAGTATCAATTGCGTTGCCGCAGGCCTGTATGCGATGACCTGTTTTGAGGGGACCCTCTTTCCCCGAGAGGAAGCGGAGGACTGGGTTTCCCGGCTTTTTAGGCATACGCAACAGCCAACGCCTCAGGATAGTGTCCTCATCAGGAACTATATTATGGAACGGTATATTGGTTTTCTAACCGAGGCTGAACAGGCTTCCTCCTGGGAAGAGCCGCTCCTGGGGTTTCTCCATTCCTGTCCTGAAGTTCTTTCTTAAAACCGGTACCCGCTCCAAAATATAACCGCGAAAGGCGCGAAAAAGCGCGAAAGAAGAACGGACCCATTCCTTTTCGCGTCCTTTCGCGTTTTTCGCGGTTCTTTCCCTTGCGTTCCCATCTGTATCCGTATGTCTATCTGATGGGGTACGGTCCACGGTACCCCTTGATAGAATTTGAATCGCTTTAGTATAGTTATGGGTAATAGACATACTGAGCATTTGAGGTATCTAATGGCGTATAAACCATGGTTTCAGCATGAAACTAACCCGATACAAGGCGCCTTTGTGCGGTAGGGCGCTATCGGATCATCGGGTCTGCGGCTTCTCCCGAGGCTGCCCACCGGATGATTCTCAAGAGTCTTTGGGGGCTTGAGGACGCCATTTCCATAAATTTTCATGAGGTTCGGATCATATCGGATGCGGTACCGTACAGGCACGTATCGAGATCCCTACCGGAAAGGCGGTGCATCATGAGTCAGGTAAATTTTTTTACGTATTTCAAACTGGTTTGGAAGGATGTTCACCCAAGCGGCGTCCCGGATCTGTTCCCTGAAACGGTACAGGAAGCCCTGAACCACAGCATCTTCCCTAAAGTGTCTAAGGGGTTTTATACGGCAGGGCTTTCGACCCAGGGCTACCGCTTGGGCGATACCCTTTTTAGGGAGAACGCCCGGCTCGATCCCTATCAAAGCCCGCTGCCGCCGCTGCTGGAATCCAGGAAACCGCTTCGGTCGTATCCCCAAGGGATCCGCTCGTTCCAGATGGGATGCAGCCCAGGACCGAGAAAGCTTTGCGCTGCCATCCGCAGCAAGGGAGTGGCGGTATGATGACGATACAGTACAGCACCATGCAGGAATGTGACTTTGATGAAGCGGTAAGCCTCCTTGTGGCGGCGTTCCAGAACAGCCCTTTTTATCGCTATTGTGCTCCAGACGAGGCGGAACGACAGAAATTCCTTATCGCTACGTTCAGGTATCGGCTCAGACAGAGCATAGGGGTCCATGACATAGAACTCGCCCTACGGGGTGATAGGATCGCGGGCATTGCGGTCTGGATACCGCCGGACCTTTCCTCCGAGCCGCCGCCGGAATTCCTGAAGAAAGCCCTCTCGGTTTTTTCTCCAGGGCTGGGGGAACGATTTTCCGCTTTTCTTAACATCTTCACC
This sequence comes from Treponema sp., assembly GCA_031274565.1. GTDB lineage: Bacteria > Spirochaetota > Spirochaetia > Treponematales > Breznakiellaceae > JAIRLU01. The sequence goes on along the minus strand of JAISPY010000092.1, from coordinate 294 downwards.
GCCGCCCGTGAGCAGGTGATTCAGCAGCCCTTTTGGAGTTTAGCTCCCCTGGCAATACTGCCCGAAGAACAGGGGAAGGGACTCGTCCGCGGATTGATCCAGCGGAAACTTGCGGAAATTGACGGCTCCGCACTTCCCTGTTTTTTGGGAACCCAGGACCGGATCAATACGACCATCTACGGAAACTACGGTTTCAAGCTTGTTCGGGAAGATCCCATCGCTCCTCCCGACATACTCAACTACACCATGATTAGAAACTCCGCGCTGATCCGTGGGCCGCGTCCCTCCAGGGCA
>JAISPY010000063.1 GCA_031274565.1 Treponema sp. | reverse complement strand
TATGACCTTACCGGGACCTTTGCGTTAAGCCTGGGAAGCGTCCAGGTGAGTGTCGGTTATGATTGGGAAATCCCCCGGGGATTCAGGGTATTCGCGGAACTGGGGTTTGGCTTTGCGCTGGGCCTTTCGGAAGAGGCGTTTATTCCAGAGGATAGTCGCAATCTCTGGCAGGTGAACTTGGGAGAGGTGGGATATCTTGAGTTTCCCCGGTTCAGGCTGGGCATACGGATACCTTTGGGAAAATGGGAGTCCGGAGAGAAAAAGTCCGCCCCTGAACAGTACGGGAAAAAGGTAACCCCTGCTGATGAGCCTTAAACTGATCCAAAACGCCGTTATACCGGTCGTATCCGGGGATTACTATCCCTATTAAGGGGGGATACTCTTTATGCCGCACCGAGCGGTTGATTAGCCAAAGCCCGATGCCGGCGGACCAGGGCTTGTGGGTCTCTCCCTCGGGTCCGCACCTCAGCAAAGGCTTATACCTTTTTCGTGATAATATCGCTCTTGAGACAACGGGTGCACATCTTAATGGTCACGGTTGTACCCTGCACTTCGGTTTTTACCTTCACCAGATTGGGCCGCCAAGTACGGCGGGTATGATTCTTAGCATGACTTACCTTGTTTCCGGTGACCGTGTGTTTTCCACAAATATCGCATACGCGTGACATAATGATCCTTCCTTGCTGGGAAAAAATAGTAGCGCTTTTATACTAGTGAGAAGCATCCCTTTTGTAAAGAGGCAATCAGGCTACCGGCTTTTAGGGATAGCGCCGCTTGAAAGCCTTTACCCGGGCAGAGGCTATGGCGGTAAGAGGAGAACGATCCCCCCGGATAAGATGCTGATAACCGAGACCGGCGATCATGGCGCCGTTATCCCCGCAGAGTTCCAAGGGCGGGAAGATACAGCGGAGGTCCGGCTGTTCAGCCAGCAAGGCCCTGAGATAGGAGTTGGCAGCCACTCCTCCCCCGCTTACAATGGTACGAAGCCCGGTATCTTCCACTGCCCGAAAAAGACCGCGTAGGAGGATCTCCACCGCGGTTTTCTGAAAAGAAGCCGCCAGATCCGCAGGGGTTACCGCCGCGGCAGGCTTCCGGCGGAACTGGTCCAGTTGGTTTATGACCGCAGTCTTAAGCCCTGAATAGGAAAAATCGCAGCGGTGATCCCCTTTGTACAGCCGGGGCAGGGGAAAAGTAAAGGCTTGGGGATCTCCGGTTTGCGCGAGTTTGTCGATGGCCGCGCCTCCGGGATACCCAAAGCCGTAATGGTTCGCCACCTTATCAAAGGCTTCCCCTACCGCATCGTCAATGGTGGTTCCCAATACGGTAACCCCATCAAACCCATCCACCCGGCAGATGACGCTATGTCCGCCGGAAATTAGCAGTCCTAAGAAGGGGTAGGGCACTGCTGCGGAAGCCTCGGATCTGAGGGATAATTGGGAGGCGTACAGATGGGCCAGCAGGTGATCTACCGCGATCCAGGGGAGATTTTGAGCCCAAGCAAAGGCCTTGGCAAAGGAAAGCCCTACCAGAAGCGAACCCAACAAGCCAGGATGCGCTGTTACCGCCACCCCATCCAGCCCGTCAGCCCTCAGGCCGGCTTGCTGGAGCGCTTCCTGGACCACCGGGTAGATCCACTCGGTATGCTTACGGCTGGCAAGCTCTGGGACCACCCCCTTATAGACCGCATGTATCGGAATCTGGGTAGCCACTACATTGGAAAGTACCTGTCGTCCGTTTTCCACCACTGCGGCAGCGCATTCATCACAGGATGATTCAATGCCCAGGATCTTCATGGTACTCCAAAGATCCCCGGAAGAGTTGGGATATAGTGGTAAAGGAATAACCCCGCTCCAGGATACCGGGATATACCTCCGCCAAGAGCGCGGCCAGTTCGGTTGACCAGGTATGGCCGATCATGACTGCGGCTCCTTGACGGTCCGCTTTTTGCAGCCCCTCTTCCAGGTACCGGATCATCGCGGTCTTTTCCTGAATATTGTCTATAAACACGTCTCGCTCCCTCAGGGGTATTCCCAGGCGTTTCGCTACACCGGGCGCTGCAGTATCGGCTATGGTCCTCGAATCAAGAAAATAAATACCCTGTTCACGGCATAGGGTCAACACGATTTCCATAGCCTGGGGATCCCTGGTTATCTTGGAACCTTGGTGGTTATTCATCCCTGCCACAGGCCCTATTTCCGCTAAATTCCGCTCCAGAATCTCCCGGATGGTTGCTTCTGACATCCCCCCATAAATGGCCCCCGGTCCTGGATACTGCCCGCCGATGGCTTCCATAGGCTGATGGAGAAACAGTTCCTTGCCTGCGGATCGGATGCGCCGGGCAGCTTCCGCAGAATAGGGAAGCCCCGGCAGTACCGCAACGGTGAGGGGACCGGGAAAATGGAGAAACGGCTCCAGTTCCTCCAGGTTATTTCCCGCATCATCAATGACCAAGGCCACCATCCCCTTATGCTGCGGTTCAGACCGCTGCTCGGGAAGCGCTCCCGCAGGCCGGATGGATTCCACCACAGGATCGAGCGGATCCGGCATCTCGTACAAAGCCGGCGGCTCTTGTAAAGCCAAAGCCTCTTGGTCCGGAGATTCAAGCGCTGGAACTACGGGAGCATCCGAATGTTCCGCCCTAACTGGGGCAGGGGGAGCATCAAGCGCGATTAGATCACGGACAAAGATCCCGACGGCCACTGCCAATACCCCCAGCAAGAAGTACCAGCCGGTTACCAACAGGATGCGGATTCGGTCCCGATGCCTCGGGTCTTCATGCGCCGACTCGGGCTGCCGCTCAGTTTGCTTCATCTGTTCCACTACCGGATGCTTGGCCGGTCCTTGACCATACCGCGGATCCCCAGACTTGGTCAACCGGGTGCTGGGGAAAGCCGACCGGCGCATATAAACAAAAAAGTCCGCGAATGACGCGAATTAACGCGAATTATGGAATAACCACCGTGCTTGATTCGCAAAAATGAGCGTAATGAGCGGGTATAACGATAAAAAATCCACCGATTACGCGGATGTAACGGATTTTAGCGCATGATTCCTTCTTAATCCGTGTAATTCGCGTAATTCGTGGACAAAAATTTTTATGTGCGCTCGCCCTGCCCTGGTCCTGGATCTCCCTCGCTTTTTATACCGCTTTTCGTATATACTAGGTCCGGGTTTGGCTTTAAGAGCTGAACTGGAAGCCTTACCATACTGAGGAGTCATGTATGCTTGAAAACGTAACCGAGTATCAGGGAAAAGCAACTATGGAGAAAATCACGTCCCTCGCCAAGCGGCGGGGTTTTGTGTTTCAATCGTCAGAAATATACGGGGGACAGAGCGGGGCCTGGGATTACGGACCCTTAGGCATCGAGCTCAAGAACCGTATCGCCCAGAACTGGTGGAAGGAAATGACCCAGATCCACGATGCCATTGTGGGACTGGACGCTGCGGTCTTGATGCACCCGCGGGTATGGGAAGCCTCGGGGCATGTGGAGAATTTTACCGATCCCCTGGTAGACTGTAAGCAGTGCAAGGCCCGGTTTCGGGCAGACCAGATCCCCGAAGCAAACCTCAGCGTGAAAAAGTGCCCAGAATGTGGAGGGGAACTTACGGATACCCGTAAGTTTAACCTCATGTTCAAAACCCACATCGGCGCGGTGGAAGATGCATCGAATACCATCTACCTCAGGCCTGAAACTGCTCAGGGGATCTATGTCAATTACAAGAACATCATCCAATCCAACCGGATGAAGATCCCCTTTGGCATCGCCCAGATCGGCAAGGCATTTCGGAACGAGATCGTTACCAAAAATTTCATTTTCCGCACCTGCGAATTCGAGCAGATGGAGATGCAGTACTTTGTTAAACCGGGTACCGACGAGGAATGGTTCAACGAATGGAAAAGACGGCGCTGGGCCTATTACGAAAAAATCGGGGTGAAGATGGAGCACCTCCGCTGGCACCAGCACGGCCCCCATGAATTGGCCCATTATGCCAAGGACGCCTATGATATCGAGTACCTCTTCCCCATGGGCTGGAAGGAACTGGAGGGGATCCACAACCGGTCCTGTTATGACCTCACCAGGCACACCGAATATTCCGGCAAGGATTTACAGTACATCGACCAGGACAACCACAACGAACGGTTCATTCCCTATATTATCGAGACCTCCGCAGGGCTTACCCGGACCCTCCTCATGGTGCTCTGCGATGCCTACGACGAAGAAAAGGTCGCGGATAAGGGCAATGACGATGATTGGCGGAGGGTGCTTCGGTTTCACCCGAACCTGGCGCCGATTACCGTGGCGGTATTGCCCCTGATGAAGAAGGACGGTCTCGCGGAATTGGCAGTGGCTATCCGGAACGAACTCAAGGAGGACTTTGCCACGGACTACGATCAGTCCGGGGCCATAGGACGCCGGTATCGGCGACAGGACGAGGCGGGAACCCCCTTCTGCGTTACCGTAGACTATGAGTCGAAGGAGAACAGTACCGTTACCCTCCGCTTCCGGGATTCCATGGAACAGGTACGGGTGAGCCGAGGCGCCTTGGCGGAACGGATACGGAGCGAAATCAAGGGTTATACCCGGCCCGCCTGAGCGGTGGATCCGAGCAAGCCCTCAGACTCAAGATACCAGGGGACCATACATCCGGATCGATTGGAGGAAGTTGCCATCATGGGTACATCTGTTTTGTCGTCTACCCCTTCCGCTGTTTCGCCCATAGGCTTCTCAGTTCCATGAGCCGCTCCCCCGCCGCAAGGAGGGTCGCTTCTTTTTTAGCGAAGTGGAAGCGGATCAGGTGCTTGACCGGTTCCCGGAAGAAGCTGGAGCCAGGTACTGCCGCGACCTTTACTTCCCGGGCAAGCCATTCGCAGAACCGGGTATCGTCGGTACGGTCGAGCTCCCCGATGTCCGCCAGCACGTAATAGGCCCCTGCAGGCCGGGTGTAGGGAATGCCGGCCATATCAAGGGCGCGGAGGAACAGCTCCCGTTTGCGGGTATAGGAGGCGCGCAGGTCATCGTAGTAACTTTGGGGAAAGCCCAAGGCGCATACCGCGGCTTCCTGCAGAGGTGCGGCTGCCCCCACGGTGAGGAAGTCGTGAACCTTGCGGATAGTCTGCGAGGCGCTTTCGGGCGCGATGGCATAACCCAGCCGCCAGCCGGTGATGGAATAGGTCTTGGAAAGGGAACTACAACTGATGGTCCGGGCCGCCATGCCCGGCAGGGACGCGAAGTAGCTATGCTCCGCCGGGGCGTATACGATATGCTCATAGACCTCGTCGGTAATCACCCACAGGTCGAATTCCTCCGCCAGAGCCGCGATGTAGGCAAGCTCTTCACGGGTGAAAACCTTACCCGTAGGGTTGGACGGGTTGCAGAGAATGAGCGCCCGGGTATGCTTTGAAACCGCCGCCCGGAGCCGGTCCCGGTCAAACCCGAAGTCGGGAGGTTCCAGCGGGACGTATATCGGTTCCGCGCCGGAAAGGATCGCGTCCGCGCCGTAGTTTTCGTAGAAGGGGGAGAAGACCACCACCCTATCGCCCGGGTTCACCACGCTCAGCATGGCGGCAATCATGGCTTCGGTGGCCCCGGCGGTAACGGTGATGTGTTTATCCGGGTCTATCGGGATTCCCATGCACCGCCGCTGTTTCTCCGCCAGCGCCTCCCGAAAATTCGCCGCCCCCCAGGTGACGGCGTACTGGTGGGGACCTTTGGCGGCGGCTTCCGCTAGGGCGCGGGTCAGGGCCTCCGGGGGGTCGAAGTCGGGAAAGCCCTGGGAAAGATTGATGGCCCCGTGTTCGAGGGCTATCCGGGTCATCCGCCGGATGACCGATTCTCCGAATCCCGCTGTGCGGTTACTGGTTTGCGGCATGGAAGCTCCTTTCATCCAGTTTGGCAATATACGATTGAATGATTTTTGCGGATTCCCGAAGGGCCGCACGTTCCCCGTCCGTGAGTTTCAGTTCGATAATCTCCTCCACACCCCCCGCCCCAATCAGCGCGGGAACGCCGATATGCAGACCTTCAAGCCCATACTGGCCCGACAAACCGGCGGAAACCGGCAAAACCCGTCGTTCATCGTTCAGGATCGCCCGGACCAGATCCGCCGCAGCAGTGGCAATGCCGTAATAGGTCGCGCCTTTACGGAGCAGTACTTCCCATCCCGCATAGGCAACCTGACGGTTAAGTTCCTTCAAATCCAAATTCCGGTATCGCCCTTCCGGCGTCTTGTCCTCGGCCATGAGGTCGAGGAGGGGCATGCCGCCTATGCTCACATGGGACCAGGGCACCACCTGGGAGTCCCCATGCTCGCCCAGGGAAAAACCTTCGATATTGGAAGGGGCGGTCCCGGTGATTTTTCCCAGGATCTTTTTCAAACGAAACGTGTCCAGCAGGGTACCGGTACCAAAGACCCGGGCCGCCGGGAAACCGGATTTTTTCCACAGGTGATGGGACACCACATCACAGGGATTGGTGATATTGACGATGAGGCCCTGAAAATTTAAGGCCAGAAGCCGGGGCACCACTTCGTTCACTATTTTTTTAGCGTCCTCCAGGGTATCCAGCCGGGTCTGATCCGGCCGGGGGAGGGGACCGGCGGAGAGGATCATAATGTCGCTCTCCGCCGCTTTCTCCCAGTCATTGGCCCAGACCTTTATCTGCACCGGCAGCCGGGCTGCCGCGTCCTCCAGATCAAAGGCGTCCCCTTCGGACTTTTTTGCTTTGATGTCGATGAGGACCAGTTCATTCACCAGACCCTGGGACGCCAGGGAAAAGGCGGTGGTGGAACCCACATTTCCCACGCCGATAATGGCGGCTCTTCTGCTACAATGCATACACTTCCTCTATGACAAGCCCCGGCATACTTTTTTTAGTGGCTTGCTTTCTTGGCCAGAAAATTACCCAAGCCCTGTACCAGGGAAACCATCAGGATCAGGATAATCACCGTTACCACCGTAATGTCGGTCTGGTAGCGCTGATAGCCGTAACGGATGGCGAAATCCCCCAGCCCGCCGCCCCCGACCGCTCCCGCCATGGCGGTAAGCCCTATGAGGCTGATAATGGTGATGGTAACGCCCCGGATAATGCCGGGGATGCTTTCCTTGAGGTATACCCGAAAGATAATCCCCGCAGGGCCGGAACCCATGGACAGGGCCGCCTCGATGGATCCCCGGTCTATTTCAGCCAGGGCGCTCTCCATTTGGCGGGTGAAAAAAGGCGCCGTGCCGAATATCAGCGGCGGAATGGCCCCCCGGACGCCGATGGCGGTTCCCACCATGATCCGGGTCAGCGGAATGAGCAGGGCTATGAGGATGATAAACGGTACGGAGCGGAAAAAGTTGATGATCTTGTCCAGCACCGTCCAGCAGAGGATGTTTTCCATGATGCCCCCTTTCCGGGTTACTGTAAGGATCACGGCGAAGACGATGCCGAACAAGAAGGAAATGACCCCTGTTACCAGGATCATATGAACGGTCTGCCAGAGACTGGTGAAGAGTTCCGGGATTCTTTCCATCACATTCGGCATTATCCGCGTCAATATCTCAGCCATGTTTAAGCACCTCCACCTTTACTCCCTTTTCGGCAAACCATGCCATAGTCCGGGCCACCGCTTCCGGCTCCCCGTCCATGATGATGATAAGCCCTCCCATGGGTGTTTCCTGAATAATGTCCAGATCGCCAAAAATAATGTTGAGCTTTACCTTGAATTGTACCGATGCGGTGGATATGAGGGCCTCCACCGTATTGCGCCCCTGATAGCTGAAACGCGCCAAAATCTGACTGGGGGCGAGCCGCACCACAGGAGCGTCTTCGGCGATAAGGTCGTAGATCTTATACAGGTGGGAGGTGGTGGCGATGAAGTCCCGGGTGATTTGTTGCCGGGGATTTGAAAAGAGATCGAATATCGAGCCTTCCTCGACAATAGCCCCCTGGTCCATGACCGCGGCGCGTCCGCATATCGACTTTATAACCCGCATTTCATGGGTAATGATGATAATGGTTATCCCAAGCTTCTTATTGAGTTCCCTGAGCAGGGCAAGAATGGAACCGGTGGTCTGCGGGTCCAGGGCGCTGGTGGCTTCGTCGCAGAGGAGTATGGAAGGATTGGAAGCCAGCGCGCGGGCGATGCCGACCCGCTGTTTCTGCCCCCCCGAAAGCTGGGAGGGGTAGCTATGCTCCTTGTCCTCAAGGCCCACGAGTTTAAGCAGATCCTTCACCCGGCTGTCTATCGCTTCCTTGGTCATCCCGCTGTACTTGAGGGAAAAGGCGATATTGCTTCCCACTGTGCGGGAACGGAAGAGGTTGAAATGCTGAAATATCATGCCTATCTTTTTACGGGCGGAACGGAGCTGCGCCTCTGACAAGCGCGTCAGATCCTGCTTGTCTATCAAGACCTCCCCGGAATCGGGACGTTCCAGCAGGTTGACGCACCGTACCAGGGTGCTTTTACCCGCGCCGGAAAAGCCGATAACCCCGAATATTTCGCCGTCTTCCACCCTGAGCGATACGTCTCTCACCGCGTGAATCGCGTGACCGGTACGGAATGTTTTGGTAACATGGACAAGCTGAATCATACCTAATTTAGAGCGGTAACCGTACCCCAAGATGGTTCTTCAGGGCGTAATCAAAGACGGCCCGTACCACAAACATATCTTCCACCGCCATGCCGAAGTTGTTGCCTATGATAAGCTCATCCGCATGTTCCCTGCCCCGGACCGTTCCTGCGGCTACTTCTCCGGTTTCCGCGTAAATTGGGGGATGGCCGAAGGGGTAATAACCGTACTGCACAAACTGCTCCACCTGTTCCCGGCTGTCTACAATGTACTTATCCGCCCGCTTAAAGATACTATCTTCATAGAGGGTATGCCCTTCACAGAGAAGGATGGTTTTTCCCATGCTTATCCAGGCGTCTTTGATGACCGGAGCGTAGTCTTCCTTGGCAATGGTAGCCGACGCAATAACCGCTGAATTTTTGACCAGTTCCTCATACGAAGCGGCCTTAACGATTTTTACCCCTATACCGGGTTGTAAATCCGCGATGAGGGAATCCGCAGCAGCTTCAAAGATATCGTAAACATATATGGTTTTAAGGGCGGGAAGGACGGTTGCAATATTTTTTACATGCTGCCGGCCCTCAACGCCGCAGCCTATCATGCCAAAAGTGTGCGCGTCCTTCGGCGCTAGATACCTTATGGCGGTATAGGTTACCGCAGCGGTACGGATCTCCGTAATATATTTGCAATCCATCACGGCCAGGGGCATCCCTGAGAGGTGATCGTTAAAAATGATAAGCCCTTGGGCCTGGGGAAAACCGAACCGCCCCTGGTTTTGAGGAAAACAGGATCCCCACTTAATCCCTGCGGCGAACCGTTCCGGCACATAGGCGGGCATGGCATGAAAAAAAGTGTCCTCCAGGGGATGGAGGGCGATCTTGGACGGCATATCCACCTTTTTTTCGCTGTAGGCAATGAGGGATTTTTCCACTAACCCGCGGATTTCTTCCGGCGAAAGGGGAACCCGTTTTATAGCATCCTGGGACAGATAGATAAGCTCCTGTCCAATCTTTAAATAGGTAAGAATCCAATTCCGGTACTGTTCCGCTGCCTGATGCAATTCCTTGGGTAATCTCATCACCTCCCCCTTCCCCCCCTTGCTAAAATAGCCGAATAAGCGGGGAAGGTCCAGAGCTAACCGCGGACATTCCCCGGGCAGTTATCAAGTCCTACCAGGCCGGCAGGGCCGTACCTTTTAAGGGCGGCTCATCGGTAATCACCCTGGCCACCTCCGCGCTCTGGAAGGCGGCAATGACCTTTTTATAGACCGGATTATCCTTATCCTTGGTCCGAGCCACCGCGATGTTGATGTAGGGCTTGTCCCCTTCCTTATCAATAGGCTTGATGTAAATGGCGTCCCGGGCCGGAACCCCGCCGCCGTCCACCACAAAGGTGGAGTTGACCACCGCCGCGGCCACTTGGGGGTCATCCAGGGTCCGCCAGGTCTGGGAGGCGTCAACCTCCACCACGTGTATATTTTTGGGGTTGGATACAATGTCCCGTACCGTGGGGGTGTTCCCCTTGGAAGGGTCCAGGGTAAAGATCCCCGCTGATTCAAGTACCTTGAGCGCCCGGCCTCCGTTGGTGGCGTCGTTCATAATAACCACGGTGTCGCCGTCTTTAAGCTCATCGAGACTCTTGATTTTATGGGAATACACCCCCAGGAAGAAAATGACCGTATTGCCGATGGCGGTGAGGTCATACTTTTGATTTTTAATCTCGTTCTGCAAAAAAGCGTCGTGCTGAAAGGAATTCAGGTCGATATCGCCGTCCGCGAGCGCCCGGTTGGGCACTGCGTAATCGCTGAACGTAACCAGTTCAACCGTAATCCCTTCTTTTGCCAGAGCCGCCGCCGCGGTATTCCACGCGGGACGCAACTCTTCTCCCATAACGCCGATTTTAACCACTTGCTGGCCGGAAGTCTCCTGTTTAGACCCGGCAAACACCCCCGCCATACCGCTTAACCCCAGAGCCAGCAGTATCAATAATCCTTTTTTCATCAGTGATCTCCTTTCATCATTTGTTTATTCCTATCGGAATACTATGCAATATAGCGCGGTGCCTTTATTTTGTCAATACCAAAATCAAGAAAAAACGGTACCTGGCCATGCTGACCGTTTCGGCTGTATGACGTTTTGGCCCGCCTATAAGCAAACCATAGGTTTGCTTATAGGCGGGCCAACATGTGGCGGAGAAAAACCCCACAAAGGCGCATAGCGCCGACTGGGGTTTTTCGGAGCCCAAAACGCCGTCAGGCGTTTTGCATATACAGACCTGTTATGCGCCGTTGCTTTTTTTTATTTCGATCATTTTTAAAAATTCCGTTGGTGTATATACAGGAATTATTGATTTTTTATAATCATCTGTATTTCGTGTTATTATATAATCTATTTTATTTTGTACCGCAGTAAAATATTGTACTGAATCTTCAAAATCATTCCAGCCTGATTCTAATGCCTTTTGTATTATTATGTCATCTACATTTAAAATATTTAGTATTAATCTTAACTTTTTCAGAAAATTTATTGATGTCTCATGATCTTTTAATTTCTTTTGTATATAATATGTATTAGTAAATATTACTGATGATGTACAACCTCTATATTCACCTTCTTCGGCAAGATTTATTAGCTTTATTGAGTCTTTTATATCATTGTCTCTTTTAATAGAAATATCCAATACAACATCATTATCAAAAAATATTTTATCTTTCATAAATATTTTTCCATTAAGGCTTCTAATAATAATTCTTTATAGTCAATATTTTTATCCATTCTTATTATTCCAACCAATTCTTTTGTTATTGGTCCCAAAGGTCTATTATTTACCTTTACATTTTTTTCGGAAATTGAAGATAAATATTCTTCAACTAATTTTGAAATACTTCTTTTTGTATCTTTTGCGTAAATTTTTGCATTTTCAACGACATCTTGATCAATATTTAAGGT
>JAISPY010000032.1 GCA_031274565.1 Treponema sp. | reverse complement strand
GCCAACTGCGGGGTATTGCGGCAGGCATCCAATACCACCACGTTGACGGTATTTCCCGCCTCTTCAAGGGTTGCGAGCAGTTGATCCGCCGGATAAGACGAAAATTTCAGGCTGGATTTGCTGGCAGGGTCCGCGTTTAAGGGTATCAGATAGTTTAAGCCGTCAATCTGCACGCCGTGTCCCGCATACCAGAAAAAGCCTTCGTTAGCGGTATTACCCGAAAGGCTGCGACGGTACTGCTCAACGGCCTCGCTCATCTGGCGTAGATTAAGGTTGGTCTTGAGGTCCACCCGGTATCCCAAGGCCCGAAGTTTGTTTGATACCGCGGTAGCGTCCGTAACAGGGTTTCGCAGCGACCCGATAGATGCCGGATACTCGTTATTCCCGATAACCAGGGCATACTTCTGTTGGGCCTGGACCGCCCATAGGGGGATACAGACCAAACCTACGAGAACCAAAAACGATTTGCATGTTTTCATCGTGCCGTCCTTTTGGAGAGAGTATACCATAGGTTTACCTGTTTTGTTATACCAAGATCAAGAGCGTGATTGAGCGGGTTCATTTCTATATACATCAATATTGATCAGCGCTGTTATTGGTCTGGCCGCTTGACGAACACTCCAGCACCTTATCCTTTGAAAGTCCTATTTTAGAACTGGCCCAATTATATGCTTTGTATTTTTTGTATAGCCATATTTTTAATATTATCGCAGCTTAGGCAATTTCGCATACCATTCCGGCGGTATATGACGTTTCGCCCACCCCCATGCAGCAAGCCGCGGCGTATCCCGCGGCTCAGATGAAATACATGTAGGAATCCTCAGGATCGATGGTGCCTACCAGCGAGGCGAGGGTCTTCCGGTCTATCACCGCGGCAATCCGTTCATTGATCCTATCGAAGACCGTAAGCCTGATACACCGTTGGATCCGGGTTTCTTTCACCGTGGGAAGGGGCGGGTCTACCACCAACATATCCCCTTCAAGCTCCCGCAGCGCATCTCCGATGATGATATCCTGGGGGAGCCGTGCCAGGGTATAGCCCCCGGAAGCCCCTTTAACCGAACGGATAAACCCGGCCCGCCTGAGTATCACCGCGACCTGTTCCAAATAGCGGATGGAAATGCCCTGCCGCTCCGCCACGCTGGCCAGGGATACATGGGAAGCATCGGTATGTTCCGCTAGGTCTATCAAGAGCCGTATACCGTAACGACCCCGGGTTGAAATCTTCATATCGCGTACTCCTGGGTATCCATGGCGTAGTAGGCCTCCACCAAATCGAACAAGGTGATGGCGTCAATACAATCCCGTATTTCTTCGTAGAGTTCCCACCAGGTATGCCGAGAAATGCAGTCCTTCTGCACGGGACAGGGTTTGGATTTCACACAGTCCACCAGTTCCAGAGAGCCTTCCACGGCCCGGAGTATCTCCCCTACCGTGATCCTCTTCAGGGGCAGGCTCAGGATGTAGCCCCCCTGAGGCCCTCGGATGCCCTGGAGTATGCCCGCTTTCCGCAAAGGGATGAAAAGCTGTTCCAAGTAGCCGTCGGAAAGCCCGGTATGTTCCGCGATGCTCCTGGTACTGGCATATTCCCCCCGGGGAAGCAGGGCCATATACAGTAGCGCTTCCAGGGAATAGCGGCCTTTCGTGGAAATCCTCATGGTTACCGATCCTTTCCACAACAGGCGAAGGCGGACGCTAGGTCCGCGATGAGATCATCCGCATCCTCAATACCCACGGATAACCGCAGGAGCCGGTCGGTGATTCCCGCAGACCGGCGCATGGCTTCAGGGATGGCGCTGTGGGTCTGTACCAGGGGATAGGTGATGAGGGACTCAACCCCGCCTAAACTTTCCGCGAAGAGGATGAGGGACACGCTTTTAAGCAGCACCGGCACGTCCGCGGGATCTTTGAGCGCGAAGGAGATCATACCTCCGAACCCCCGGGCCTGGGAACAAGACAGGGCATAGTGGGGATGATCCGGAAAACCGGTAAAGAACACCTGGTCTACCCGGGGGTGTTCCTGTAACCATTGGGCAATGCGGAAGGCGTTGCCCTCACACCGTTCCATTCTGAGGGCAAGGGTCTTGATACCCCGCAGGGTCAGCCACGCGTCAAAAGGCGAAAGGCTCGCGCCTTCGCTCTTCTGGACCTCCCGCAGGGCCTGTTCAAGCTGCGTATTAGAAAGCACGATGAGCCCTGAAAGGGTATCGTTGTGACCGCTTAAGTATTTGGTCCCACTGTGGATGACCATATCCGCGCCGGAGCGCAGCGGATTCTGGAAGTAGGGGGAGAGAAAGGTGTTGTCCACGATAAGCTGACCTCCCTGGTGATGTATGAGTTCCGCGCATCGCCGGATATCGGTAACTTTCATCATGGGGTTCGAGGGCGTTTCGATGAAGATAGCCTTAGTTTTGGGCTGCAGGGCCTGTTCCACCCGCATACAATCGCTCGTATCCACCCAGGAAAAGGAGAGGCCGTAGGGTTCATAATACTCGGTGAACAGACGGTAGGTGCCGCCGTACAGGTCCTCCGACACGATCAGGTGATCCCCTGGTTGGTAGAGCTTTATGAGCGCGGAAATGGCCCCCATGCCGCTTGCAAAGGCAAGGCCGTAGTCCCCCCCCTCCAAGAGGGCTATGGTACGCTCCAGCTCAGACCGGGTTGGATTGATCACCCGGGAGTAATCAAAGCCCGTGGATTCAAAGAGGCCTGGATGCCTGAAGGTCGTGTTCTGGTAGATAGGGGTGCTGATAGCCCCGGTGTGAGGCTCAAACAGGCGCGCCCCCCGTACCGCGACGGTATCTAAGGAATGGCCGCCGGTGGAGTGTCTTGTTTTCGTACCATCGCTGGATGTATGGGTGGTTTTTGTCATGGGTATCTCCTGTCCTACTACGTTATGGGACTGCCTGCGGACTAAAGCCGGCCGGCAGCTTGGGAGCATGGCGCTCTTTTTTTCTTAATACTCTAGGGCTATGAACGATTTCAAACCTCTCTTTTTCCTGCTGAACCCCGGGAGCTGCATACACCCCAGGCTTCCCGCAGGTTGAACCACCGCCGCTTCCTGATGCTCCGCTCAAGGAACGGATCCTTCAGGGAACAGCCGGCTGCGGTTCAAAAGGAGCCTATGATAAGGCCCGATCAAAATCCGCGATGAGGTCCTCGGGATCCTCAAGCCCCACGGAAATCCGTATCAGGGTATCGGTGATGCCCAGCCGCTCCCGTTCCGCTTGCGGTATGGACGCATGGCTCATCTTCACGGGGTAGGAGGCAATGGTCTCCACGCCGCCTAAGCTCACCGCCGTAGCGGCCAGTTCAACCTTCCCCAGGAAGCGGCGGGCCTGTTCCGCGGTCTTGGTCTTGAAGGAAAGCACTGCCCCGGCGCCCGACGCCTGGGCCTCGTGGATTTCCCGGCCCGGATGAGCTGCAAGGCCCGGATAGAACACCTCGCTTACCCTATCATGGGCAGCAAGCCAGGCTGCTATGTGCCGGGCGGAAGCTTCCTGGGCATCCATGCGTACCTTGAGGGTCTTGATCCCCCGCATCACGAGCCAGGCATCCCAGGGCCCGGGTACCGCGCCGAACCCGTTTTGCACCGCGTATACCCGCTTCCCCAGCGCTTCGGTCTTGGTCACCGCCAGGCCGGAAAGGACATCGCTGTGGCCTCCGAGGAACTTGGTGGCCGAATGTACCACTATATCCGCGCCCAGGTCCAGAGGCTGCTGGAGATACGGGGTCATAAAGGTATTATCCACCATGGAAATAAGCCCTGCTTCCCGGGCAATCCCCAAACAGGCCCGGAGGTCCGTAATCTTGAGCAACGGGTTTGAAGGGGTTTCCAGAAAAAGCCCCTTGGTATTAGGTTTGATAGCCCGCCTGATAGTATCCGGGTCTGTGGCGTCTACCGCAGTCATTTCCAAGCCCCAGCGTTTATAAAAGGTATGGAGGATCCGCCAGCTTCCGCCGTAGATATCCTCGGCGGCAATGAGGTGGTCTCCTGCGGAAAAAATCCCCAATGCTGAGGAAATCGCGGCGATCCCGCTTCCAAAGGCATAGCCCTTTGCCCCGTTTTCTAGTCTTGCGATGATATCCTCTAATGCCTTCCGGGTAGGATTACCCGAGCGGGCGTAATCGTATTCTTGCGGGCAGTCCAGGTCCCTTTGATTGAAGGTAGAGGTCTGTATGATAGGCACTCCCAAGGCCCCGCTTACGGGTTCTATTTCGTGGCCATTGTGGATGAGTAAGGTTCCTCGGTTCATAGGGTAGCTCCATAGTCGGTAGGGAACCGCTCGAAACCTCGATGGGGTTTTGAGCGGTTCCCCTTTATCCTATCTAAATTGTAGGATATTCCAGCGTCCTCTATCAAGAGGGCAACGACAGAATAAACGCAGCGCATCAATTTTTTTCATTTTTTCTATTTTTTCTATTTTTTCTATATGGGGGTAGATTTTGAAGCGGCTTTTTGCTACGCCCCTGCACAGATTCTTCTCTGTGGGCTTCACCCCCGAAATGGTTCTCGGCGCTTATCCTTTGCGTATACCCCGGTCTTGCGTATATCCTGCTCATGAGTATACTAAATGTATAAATGAACCGCAGTTACAAGGAGTATACCTATGAAACTCATCTTCCTCGGTCCCCCCGGTGCGGGTAAAGGGACCGTGGCTGCTCAAGGGGTAGCAATCTGTCAGGTCCCCCATATCAGTACCGGAGCTATCTTCCGGTCCGTCATCGCCACCATGAGTCCTCTGGGCGACAAGGTTAAGACTATCATCGAAGCAGGAAAATTGGTGGATGATGAAACAACCGTCCGCTTGGTCAAAGAACGGCTTGCTCAAGCGGATGCTCAAAAGGGGTATATTCTGGATGGTTTCCCGCGGACCATTTTCCAGGCGGAAGCCTTGGCGGGTTTCTCTGCGGTGGATAGGGTGATCAACTTCGATATTCCCGATGCCACTGTATTGGAACGGCTTTTAGGCCGCCGGGTGTGCCGGAAATGTGGGACTAACTTCCATATCAGCTTCAATAAACCGAAACAAGCAGGGAGCTGCGATGCCTGCGGGGGCGAGTTGTTTATCCGGGAGGATGACCAGGAAGGGGCGATCCGCAAACGACTGGAGGTTTACCGGCTACAAACCCTTCCCCTAATCGCGTATTACCAGCACCAAGGCTTGTTAGTTACTATTGACGCCCAGGGTTCGGTGGACGCAGTGATGGACCGTTTCAAACAGACCCTGGGGATACAGTAGGGTCTTCTTACCGTCAATGGAGCGCATTGCCTCAAAAAAAACTAGCCAAAAAGAGCTGGATACTCAAAACAAAAACCGAGCAGGTGGTACTATCTCAATATTTGAGTTGGTTCCAAAATCTGCCATTTTGGAACCGCCTCATTAATTGATGAGAGGAGTGGCATGATGTGCCGAAGGAGTACTACCCGAAGAGCGGAAGGGCGCCCCCTCCCGCTTCTTTGCCGAGCTAAACCGCAGGCATGTCAGCGGGCCGTTCCATCGGGGCCTACGGCCAAGGTTTGGGAGACCTCGGCCCCCCAAACCTTGGTTTATCCTAGTTTTCACCGCGTCTTTCGTCGTCGCCGGGCAGCTTCAAGACATTCCCGCGTAAAAATCACCACTGAAAGTCCAGGGTAGGTGATTTCAGCCCGCAACCGGACCGCATTCTCGCTGATGAGCTGCTTTTTCGCTTCCAGTTCAACCAGATGCTCATCCGGGACCCCCAGGCCCCGGATGAGGTCCCGGAGCTTGGCGGAAGGAACCATCGTTTCCTGACAGCCGGTCATGGCAACAATGGCATTGTCCAGGATGACCACCGTTATAGGGGTATTGGCCGCCACCGCATCAATAAGCCCGGTGATACCCGAATGGAGGAAAGTGGAATCCCCGATAACCCCCACCACATGGGGTATTCCCGCGTCCGCAGCCCCTTTAGCCATACCCACCGAAGCGCCCATGCAGACAATGGATTCAGGCACCCCATACGGGGGCATAGCCCCCAGGGAATAGCACCCGATGTCCGCGGTAACCGCGGTGTTTTCCAGCCCCTTGAGAGCCTGCTTGATGGTTTCATAGCTATCCCCATGGGGACAGCCCTGGCAGAGCTGGGGCGGCCGGGCAGGCAGGGGAGGAATGGTAATGCCCTGCGCTAACACGCTGGGCCGGGGCGGGAGCCCAAGACTTTTCCGTACCAGGTCCGGGTCCAGTTCTCCGGTACGATGCACCGTACCATCCAATTTCCCTGAGATAACGCAGGAAGAAGGCAAAATTCCCCGGAGCTTTTCCTCAATAAAGGGCTGGCCTTCCTCAAGGATGAGCACCCTTTGAGCCTCCGCACAAATCCGGCGCAGCAAAGTAAGGGGCAGGGGATACACCCCGATGTGGAGCCGGGCCGGGATCTTCCCAGCCCGGAAGCGTACCAGGTCTTCTAGGTTTTCTTCATAATAGTTCCCCCCCAGGCCGGAGGTAATGACCGCGAAGGACGGGTCCCTCCCCTCCAGTTCCAGGGTATGGGCCTCATGCGCCTCAGACCAGACGCGGAGATCCCCTTGCTTTTCGATCAGGGCTGCATAGTTCCGGCGGGCAAAGCCCGGAAGGAGCATCCACCGGGTTTTGTCCTCTGCCTTGGACAGGGGGTTCTGCTCCCGAGCCTGGCCCGCCTGCACCGCAGCGCGGGCATGGGAGAGCCGGGTGGTCAGGCGGAGCAATACCGGGACCTGAAACCGTTCCGAGACCTCGAAGGCTTCCCGGGTCATGGCGTAGGTTTCCTGTTGGCTCCGGGGTTCCATACAGGGAACCAGGGCAAAGGAAGCGTAAAACCGGGAATCCTGCTCATTCTGGGAACTGTGCATCCCCGGATCATCCGCCACGGCAATCACCAGCCCGCCCTTGATCCCCAGAAGACTGCTGTTAATGAAGGGATCCGAAGCCACGTTCAGTCCCACGTGCTTCATGGTAACCAGGGAACGCCGGCCCGCGAAAGAGACCCCCAAGGCGGCTTCCAAGGCGGTTTTTTCGTTGGTACACCATTGGGCAAGCGGCCCTCCCTGCTTATAGGCCTCGATGAGGTATTCGAGAATCTCCGTCGAGGGCGTACCAGGATAGCCGTAAGCGGCGCTTATCCCCGCATGGAGGGCCCCCAGGGCCGCCGCCTCATCCCCTAATAAAGGAACCATATCTTTTTCCATTGCTTACTCCTCCTCTCCTTAGGATACGCCCGCGAAAGCCCGGTCCACCAAGGAGGGTACCGGCGCTTTAGTGCCGAGAGAGACCGCTGGCACCACGATGAAGGGAACCAGGATCGCGCAGGACGCGGCCAAGGGTGAATTGGCGGCGCCTAAGATAAAAAACAGCCCAATCTCCGTTATGAGGCCTGCAAGCAGTCCCGCATACGCCCCGGTCTTGGTGGTCCGTTTCCAGTAGAGACCGTAGATATAGGGAGCCGCGAACGCGCCTGAGACCGCCCCCCAGCTCAGGGACATAAGGGTTACGATAAAGCTGAACTGAAACCGGGATATTAAATAGGAAATAATCACGAAGATCGCTGAAAGGAAGCGCATCATGGCCACGGACCGGTCTTTTCCGGTTTTTACGTCTATCCGGGCGGGATAGAGATCAATCGCCACAGAGGAAGAGGATACCAATACCAGGGAAGACAGGGTGGACATGGAGGCGGAAAGCACCAACAGCAAGATCAAGGCCATGAGTACTTCGGGCAAATGGCCGGTGAGCAGGACCGGTATAATCGAATCGTAGAGGACCCCCCCGGCAGCATTCTTAGGCAGGCTTTCAGGGGTGAAAAAAACGTGGGTAAAAGCGCCGGTGAGGTAGGCGGTGAAGCCTATCACCAGGGAGAAGATCGTGGTAACCACCGTGGCCGTGGAGATGAGCTTTTCACTTTTGATCGCGTAGAATTTCTGGGCCATTTGGGGGAGGCCCCAGGTTCCGAAGCTGGTCATAAACACCAGGGAGAGGATGGTGAGCGCGGTGGGCCGCTTTTCCAGGGGAATGTGCAGGGGGTACCGGTCCCGCACCTTCCCGAGCATCTCAAAAAGCCCGCCCCCCTGGGAAGCAAGGACCGCCACCATGGCCATAGCCCCGAAGAACATGATGATGCCCTGGATGAAATCGGTAACGGCTATGGCGAAGTAGCCTCCCAGGATGAGGTACACTCCGGTAAAGGCGATCATAATGAGGAGCGCCATATCGTAGGGGATGTGGAACACCGCTTCAAAGAGGTGTCCCAGCCCTTTGAACACCGAAGCCGAGTAGGGGAGCAGGAAGAAGAAGATAATCGAAGCAGCCAGGGGCTTTAAGTGTTTGGCCCCGTAGCGCTCCTGGAGGTACTCAGGCATGGTCATGGTGTCCAGGTTCTGGGTCATCCGCCGGGTCCGGCGGGCCAGCACGACCCAGGCGGCCAAAGCGCCGATGAGACCGTTTCCCAAGGCGATCCAGAGGGCATTGAGGCCGAATTGCCAGCCCTGGGTTCCTGCAAAGCCGATAAACAGGACCGCGGAAAAATAAGAGGTCCCGTAGGCCACCGCGGACACCCAGGGACCCATGGTTCTGCCTCCCAGGAAGAAATCCCCCAAGGTTTTGGTTTTCCGCATTCCCCAGACGCCGATACAGGTCATGAGGATCAAGAACAGCACGAGAAAGATGATACCGTACATAGTCACTTCCTTAGCATAAATATAGGATTCGCTTAAGTCTATCACGCTCCTTTTTTTTGCTCAATGATCCCGGTCTTGTTTGCAGCAATTTTACTTTTAGCACTAGTACACAGTCAATAATGAAACTACGGATAAACAAAGTGCATACAAAAAGAAAATTTAACCACGGACGACACAGACATCACGGACGAAGATGGAATTTCGAACAAACAGTCCGTGTTT
>JAISPY010000216.1 GCA_031274565.1 Treponema sp. | reverse complement strand
CTCTATATCGCGGGGCTTTCTATGGGTGGCTACGGCGCCTTGTATGCGGCTTTGAGCTATCCGGAAAAATACGCCGGTGTGGGTTGTTTTTCCGCGGCTTGCGATATTCGTTCCATCGTTGAGACCGATGCTTTTATTGGCCTGGATGCCTTTCCCGGCTGCGCAAAAACTAACGGCCCCTTGCACGGTACCTTAGGAGGTTTATATGTCATTTTTTGCCGGAACGATCTTTTCAGATGCCCTTCACATGGACACCAGTGTGGCCGTGATTCTGCCTCAGGATTCCCGCAGTCATCGACACCCCGGGGTACTGGGTGTGCTGCATGAGGGAATCAAGCCGCTCAAGACGCCGAAAACCCTCATCCTGCTCCACGGGCTTTCGGACAACTATTCAGTGTGGGGGCATCTCACCTCCATTTTGCGTTACGCGGAAGCATATGACATTGCGGTGATCCTGCCGGAAGTCCAGCGGAGTTTTTATCATAATATGAAAAACGGCCCCGCTTACTTCAAGTACATCAGTGAGGAACTGCCCACCCTCGCCGCGGATTTATTCAATGTTTCGGTAAACCCGGAAGATCTCTATATCGCGGGGCTTTCTATGGGTGGCTACGGCGCCTTGTATGCGGCTTTGAGCTATCCGGAAAAATACGCCGGTGTGGGTTGTTTTTCCGCAGCTTGCGATATTCGTTCCATCGTTGAGACCGATGCGTTTATTGGCCTGGATGCCTTTCCCGGCCTTGAGGAAGATCGGCGCGGCATTTTCGGCGAATCTCCTCAACTGTCCGATTCCGCGGATCTCTTCTACCTCGTTACGGAAGCGGCGAAAAAACCTAAAAGGCCGGCAATTTTTATGACCTGCGGTACTGAAGATTTTATCTACGATAGCAATGTCAGATTGCGGAATCACCTACAAGCCAGCGGCACGTTTAACTTCACCTATGAGGAGTGGCCCGGTATCCACGAATGGGGCTTCTGGGATATATCCATACAGAAGATGCTCAAGCACTTTTTGGGGTAATAGCCAATCTCTCCAGCAAAGATACCCCGCTGCTTACCTGCAGCGTTTTTTATGTGGCTTAGTTCTTACCGTATTAGGGTCTTATTACACCCGCAACTCCTGGTTAAAGGGTTTACCCAGATCCGCAGTAGTCCTGTGGTGGTTTGTGCAGGGGAAGGCGGATACCGGCACAGGCCGGGTAAGGGTGATTATCCCCATACGTATTACCGGTTCCGATGATCTCCATGCTTGGCACAAGAAATCAGTGCCAAAATTGCAGGTCTTTTTCTTGCGGGTAGGAAAGAATCATTTTACAATGAAACAAGTCTTTATATACCATATTATGTCATTGGAGGTTTCTATGAAACAAGCTATTCAGAAGGCCGGACGATTTCTAAGTGCTATGGTGATGCCGAATATCGGCGCTTTTATCGCGTGGGGGCTTATTACTGCCCTCTTTATCGGTACGGGTTGGTTGCCCAACGAAAACCTTTCAAAAATTGTGGACCCGATGCTTAAATGGCTGTTGCCGTTGCTGATAGGCTACACGGGCGGCAAGATGATAGGCGGCGCGCGGGGCGGCGTGGTAGGCGCTATAGCCACGATCGGCGTTATCATTGGGGCAAGCATTCCCATGTTCTTGGGCGCTATGGCCGCCGGACCTATCGGCGGCTGGTGTATCAAGAAATTTGACGAGGCGGTAGACGGCAAGACGCCCGCGGGTTTCGAGATGCTGGTAAACAACTTCTCTGCCGGAATCCTCGGCGGGATTTTGTGCGTCATCTTTTATCTGGTCATTGGGCCGATTGCGGAAGGCGCGACCAATGCCCTTGGTGCCGGTGTCGGTTGGCTCGTAAATCACGGGATGCTTCCGTTCGCGTCGATTCTGGTTGAACCAGCCAAGATTCTTTTCTTGAACAACGCGATAAACCACGGCGTATTTACCCCGCTGGGTACGCAGCAGTCCATGGAAATAGGGCGATCCATCTACTATATGATAGAATCCAACCCTGGTCCTGGACTCGGCCTGCTTCTCGCATACACCCTGGTCGGCAAGGGCAACGCTAAATCGAGCGCTCCCGGGGCTATCATCATTCACTTCTTAGGCGGTATACACGAAATATACTTCCCCTATGTCCTTATGAACCCGGTACTTATCCTTGCGATGATCGGCGGCGGTTTCTGCGGTGTGCTTACGCTGGTAGTGCTGGGCGGCGGGCTCGTCGCTCCGGCATCTCCCGGTTCGATATTCGCCGAACTGATGATGACGCCGAAAAGCGCGGGCGTGTTATTTGCCAACTGTGCCGGTATCCTCATAGGCGGTGCGGTCAGTTTCCTGCTGTCTACGGTGCTGTTAAAAGTGGCCGGCAAGGAAGATTCGGACCTTGGGGCCATGCGGGAGTCGGTCAGGGCGATGAAGGCCGAATCCAAGGGGGTGTCCGCGGCAGAAATCCGTATGGCAGGGGATAGTACGGTCAGTTCAGGAGTGCAGAAAATCGTGTTTGCCTGCGACGCTGGTATGGGTTCGAGCGCGATGGGTGCGACCAAACTGCGGAAAAAACTGGCCGCTGCGGGCTTGGGGCATATCAAGGTGATACATGCTCCGGTGAGCGAAGTGCCTGCTGATGCGGACGTTATCGTGTGCCACCGGGAGTTACAGGAACGGGCAAAGGGGGCAAACTCGAAAGCAGCGCTGGTAACCATCACTGATTTTCTGAACGCTCCTGAGTATGATGAGCTGATACAGCGTTTACAAAAGAAATAACGGTGAAAAGCGGGGCATCCGTAATCGGAGGCTTCCGCTTTTTTGAACGGTTTTTTAAACAAGGCGGTGCGGTTCAAAAGGAGCCGGGTTTTACAATCGCCGGATAGAGAGGAATGTGCTATGCAAGAATTTGACTATACGATCACCGACCCGGACGGCATTCATGCCCGTCCTGCAGGGCTTTTTGTGAAAAAGATGCAGGAATTCACGAGCGCTGTTTCCCTGCACCGGGAGGATCAGCAGGCAGACGGTAAAAAACTAATTGCCCTGATGAAATTGCGGCTGAAATGCGGGCAAACCGTTACGGTGAGGGCTGAAGGGGCCGATGAGGATGCCGCGATAGCAGCGGCCCGGGATTTTCTGTCTCAGAATCTGTAAAAATCATGGATATCCGGGGAAGCTTAGCGATTTTTTCACCGCGGGTTTTGCGGTTGTTGGATTTGCTGCTTCACCAGGGGGAACCGGTGAGCGTGGATTCCATGGCGGCGGCGCTGGACAGCAGCCGCCGTACCGTTTTTAGGGATCTGGAACATATCGAGGGTTTACTGGATCAGGTGCAGATAGTTTCCGTGTCGGGTAAGGGTATACGGCTTGAATGTACGAGGGAGATCCGGGACAACCTGGCTGCGCTGCTTGCTCAGGTGTCCTGGTATCCGGGAAGCCGTCGGCGCAGGTTGCTGTGTCTTTTGCTGAAGCTCCTTGACCATAACGGAGAGGCACAAAAGCTTTTCTATTATGCGGATTCTTTGGGGGTAAGTGAATCAACGGTCAGTAACGATCTTGATGAGCTTGAGCCGTGGCTTAAAGAACACGACATTCTTCTGGTGCGAAGGCCGGGACAAGGGGTGTACGCCGAAGGAAGGGAAGAGGATATACGGACTGCCATAAGCGGACGCCTGATAGGAGAAGGTATGGGAGCGGATTGCTCCTATTCCCGAAATTGTGGGTTTCCAGGGGAAGCTATTGAGCAGGGTATACGGGACGTGCTGAACCAAGCAGGAACCAAACTGGATTGGATGACCGCGGAATCCTATGCAATGTTTCGCGTCTATCTCATGGTGATGGTGAAACGGGTTAAGGCGGGGGCCTTGCTTAAAGAGGGGTATGCTCCGGCGGGAGCTTTTCAGCAGCGGCTTGCGGGTATGCTGGCCTCTGCCCTAGAGGGGTATTTTTCCCTCAACCTTCCTGGGGAGGAACGAAGCGGTATGGCCCTCCGTATCGAAGCGTGCCGTTCAAAACAGAACAGTCCTTTGCAGGTTGATACCGAGGAGAACCGGGAACGCCTACAGACCCTTACCTGTCAGATGATAGAGCGGTTTGATCCGGTTCTTGCGCCGACGCTCCTGAGCAATGAACAGTTGATTCAGGGACTCAGCCGGCATCTGGTGGCTGCCATGACCCGGCTCAAAAAACGGGTGATCCTGCCTGAGCCGCTGGAAGGGCAGTTGGCCGTTCAGTATCCCGCAATTTACCAAAAAAGTCGGAACGGGGCCGCAGTTCTCCAGGAGTATCTTCACGTACCGGTTCCATCAAGCGAGGTTTCGCTTATCGCAATCCATTTTCTTGCGGCCCTTTCCGCGATAGGTGAAAAGAACATCCGCAAAAGGGTCTTATCCGCCGGGGTTGTGTGCGCTGCGGGTATCGGTATGTCCTATATGCTAGCCTCGCAGGTGCGTCAGCGCTTTAAGGGGGAGTTGGAGGTTGAGATAAGCGGCTGGGATGACCGGGAGGCATGGGAAAAGGTGGATTTTATTATTTCGACCATGCCGCTAGAGAATCCCAATAAACCGGTGATTCAGGTACACCTGCTCCTCACCGAAGAGGATTGTCAGAATATCCGGGAAGCGATCAACGCCTATGCCTTCGTGGCAAAAGGAGCGCCCCTGAGCGGGCAAAGGCCCCGGTTACCTGAGCGGCTTGAACGGATCCATAGGGCGCTACGGCAGGTGTGGTCCATGCTGGGAGCGTTTGTGGTGGAATCGATTGCCGGGGACTGTAGTTTTGAGGAGTTGGCCGCGTTTGCCGCGGAACGGTTCTCCTCGGACAAAACAGGCGGTGCGGAACTCTACCGGGCGCTCATAGAACGGGAGCGGGTAGTAACCCAGGTGATTGCGGAAATGGGGATCGTCCTGCTGCATGCCCGCAGCGCCGGGGCACTCGCGCCGGTTTTCGCGTTGATAGTCCCGGAAGGAGGAACCTTTGTCCGCGGCTATTTCCGGGGGGTTACGAGCTGCGTCCTCATGCTGGTCCCGCGGGATTGTCCCCCGGATATAACCGGCATCATGGGTACGATAAACAGCGCCCTGGTTGACCTGCCTCCCCTGCTGGAGGCGGTCCGCCGCGGGGATGGTCCTGGGGTACAGGCGCTTTTGGAAACGGAACTTTCCGAAGTACTTGCCCAGTATTGTACTGAAACATTACACGGCTGAAGAGGCCGATGACAGCCCCGTCCGGCGGCATACCGGCGGCGTGGGTATACTAATTATTATTGGAGGAACTATGGCACACGAGATAGCTATGCTCAAAATGGAAAATATTATCCTGAATCAGCCCCAGGCGGATCGGGAAGCGGTGATCCGCCGCTGCGGACGCTTACTGGTGAACGGCGGATATGTGCGGGAACGGTACATCGAGGGAATGGTAAAGCGGGATAATGCCTTTAGTACCGGGATAGGAAACCACATCGCCATACCCCACGGCGAAAAAGAGTACAAGGACGCGATCCTCGCAACCGGATTGGTCGTCCTTGCCTATCCTGAAGGCATAGACTGGCATGGTACGGTGGTGTATCTGGTGATAGGCATAGCCGCACGGGGGGATGAGCATCTGGACATCATGGGAAATATTGTTGACCACCTTGAAACCGCCGAAGACGTCATAAAGCTCGTCAAAAGCGCGGATCAAAAAGCGGTGTACAGGATACTCACCGGGACGGACGGATGATCGTAACGGTTACGCTTAACCCGGCGCTGGATAAAACCGCCGCGGTGGATGTCATGCGGGCCAACGGGCTGAACCGGCTTCGGGACATAACCGTTGACGCCGGAGGCAAGGGGGTGAATGTTTCCGCCATGATACAGGCCCTGGGGGGCAGCAGCGTCGCGGCGGGTTTTGCCGGCGGCGCGACCGGGGAGGCACTCCTCTCCCGGCTTGCGGAACGGGGAATCCCCCATGACTTTGTCCGCATACAGGAGGCGACCCGGATCAATCTCAAGGTAGTGGCCGTGGACGGACAGCTTACGGAGCTGAATGAACCAGGGCCGGTAATTCAGCCGGACGAATGGGAGCGGCTTGAACAAAAGCTCCGCGGTCTCGCGGCCACGGGGACGGTGTTTGTGCTGTCCGGCAGCCTTCCATCGGGCCTTCCGGCAGACACCTACAAACGGCTCACCCTGACCCTGCGTTCCGCGGGGGCCCAGGTCTTTGTGGACGCTGACGGCGCGGCGTTCCGTTCAGCCCTGGAAGCGCCTCCGGACTATATCAAGCCCAACCGCTAC
Organism: Treponema sp.; assembly: GCA_031274565.1. GTDB lineage: Bacteria > Spirochaetota > Spirochaetia > Treponematales > Breznakiellaceae > JAIRLU01. The sequence continues at coordinate 5,138 of JAISPY010000216.1, read as the reverse complement.
GAATTGCTCCAGTGTTTCGGCCTGGAGCATGACGCCCCGTCGGGGATTACGGAAGCTGGTCTTATCGGCCTCTGCCGGAAACTCCTTGAACGGGGCGTCAAACTGGTCGCCCTTTCCCTGGGGGCGGAAGGGGCCTTGTTTGTCAGTGCCGAAGCTGCGTGGCGCGGTGAACCCCTTCCCGTACTGGTCCGTTCAACCGTCGGGGCTGGGGACAGCATGGTCGGCGCCCTGGCCTATGGGATAGCCGCCGGCCTCCCGCTGGAACAGAGCCTCGCCCTGTCCATGGCAGCCTCCGCCGCAGCGGTTACCACCGCCGGCACCAATGCCCCGGATCGTCCGGCGGTGGAAACACTTTTGAAACAGGTACTACTCCGCCGCCTCGTAAGCTAAGGTGGCAATAAAACGACAAGGAGCCTCGGAATGGCGCAAAAAACAAAAGCCGTACGCTTGTACGGCGCGGATGATCTCAGGCTGGAAGCGTTTGACCTTCCCGCAGTGAAAGATGATGAAATACTGGTTCGGGTGATAAGCGACAGCATCTGCATGTCAACCTATAAGTTACTGAAACAGGGGAAAGCCCATAAACGGTGCCCCCAAAACGTGGATACCAATCCTATTATCATCGGCCATGAGTTTGCCGGGGATATTGTCCAGGTCGGCAAGAAATGGCAGCAGGAATTTCATCCCGGCGAAAAATTCGCCCAGCAGCCCGCGCTCAATTACCAGGGCAGCCTTGCCTCGCCGGGCTATTCCTACGAATTCTTCGGGGGAGCTGCAACCTACTGCGTGATTCCGCCGGAAGTGATGGAACTCGGCTGCCTCTTGCATTACGATGGGGACGCCTATTTTTCCGCGTCCCTGGCGGAACCGATGAGCTGCATTATCGGCGGCTACCACAGTATGTACCATACGAATAAGCAGGATTATCACCATACCCCTGACATTAAACCCGGCGGAAACGTGCTGATCCTCGGCGGCGCGGGGCCTATGGGACTGGGGGCTATCGAGTATCCCTTGGCAGGGGACAAGCGTCCGGGCCGGGTGGTGGTGGTCGATGTGGATCCGGGACGGCTCCAGAAGGCGAAAACCCTCATTCCCCCGGAGACCGCGGGCAAACAGGCCGTGGATCTCGTCTATGTGAACCTTAAGGATCATGCAGACCCCTATACGGCCCTGCTGGATATAAGCGGTGGCGCGGGGTACGATGATGTGTTTGTGTATGCCCCCATCCGGGAACTGGCGGAATTGGGAGACCGACTTATGGCCTTTGATGGCTGCCTTAACTTTTTTGCCGGCCCCCAGGACAAGGACTTTCGCGCCATGATAAACCTGTACAACTGCCATTATACCAGTACCCATATTCTGGGAACCACCGGTGGTAATACGGAGGATATGAAAGAAGCGCTGGCTCTGGCGTCAGCGAGGAAACTGCGCCCTGCGGTGATGGTATCCCATATCTGCGGCCTTGATGCCGTTGCAGAGGCCACGGCCCATCTGCCGGAACTGCGGGCAGGAAAGATCCTGAGCTACACCCACATCAATTTGCCGCTGACCGCGCTTGCGGATTTTGAAAAGCTCGGCGCGGACAATCCGCTCTTTGCGGAACTGGCGAGCATCTGCAAAGCCCACCAGGGTTTGTGGAATGTCGAGGCCGAGGGTCATTTACTACGCCATTTTGCGGTTAGTACAATTTAACTATTGGAGGAGCATAACTATGATTACACTGCGGGGAAAAGGGGTAAGTAAGGGCGTGGCCCTGGGCCGTCTGGTTTTTCTTGAGCGTTCAGCCGTTACGGTTGAGAAGCAGCCGGTGAGCGATACGGCGGGAGAGATTGAACGTTTTCAGGCGGCGCTGCGGACTGCTGCGGAACAGTTGGATAAACTTTCAACCGAGATGGTAGAAAAGATCGGCAAAAAAAACGCCCTTCTCTTTGAGATACACCGGATGATGCTCGATGATCCTGACTTCTGCGATCCGGTCATTGCCATAATCGAGCGGGAGCGGCTGTGCGCCGAATATGCGGTGATGGAAGCCGGAAAGCGGCTGGCCCAGGATTTTGCCGAGATGGACGACGAATACATGAGCGAGCGGGCGGCGGATGTGCGGGATGTGGCGAACCGGGTCATTGCGGTTCTCACCGGAAACCAATCGCCGGTAAGTTCCGGGAATGAACCGGTTATTCTTGCCGCTCCTGATTTTAGTCCCAGCGAAACCGCCCAGTTTGACCGTTCTCTGGTGCTTGCCCTGGTTTCCCAGCAAGGGGCCGCCAATTCCCATACCGCGATCTTTGCTCGGACCATGGGCATTCCGGCGATTATCGGCCTGGGCGCTTCCCTTTCACCGGGTCTGGCGGGCAAACAGGCCGCCCTGGACGGCGAGACCGGGGAGTTTTGCGTCGAGCCCGACCCCGAAACCGTACAGACCTTTGAAAAGAGACGGGAACAGTTCCAGAAGGAACAGCGGGAACTGGAACCCTTCCGGGGAAAGCCCACGGTCTCACCAAGCGGACAACGAATCAAACTCTACGCCAATATCGGCTCAGTTACCGATGTGGAGGCGGCGCTTTCCGGAGACGCGGAGGGGATAGGGCTCTTCCGCAGTGAATTCCTCTACCTTGGTAGGGAGGATTACCCGGAAGAAGATGTTCAGTATGAAAGCTACCGCAAGGCCGTGGAACTCATGCGGAATAAACCGGTGATCATCCGTACCATGGACATAGGCGCGGACAAACAAGTCGGCTATTTCGATCTCCCCAAAGAAGAAAACCCCGCCCTCGGCATGAGAGCCATCCGCATCTGCCTCACGAGGCCCTCCCTGTTCAAAACCCAGCTCCGGGCGATTTACCGCGCCTCCGCCCATGGAAACGTCGCCATCATGTTTCCCATGATCAACACCCTGGAGGAATTGCGGCAGGCCAAGGCCATGGCCCGGGAAGCCCGGGAGGAACTGGCCGCCGAAACCATTCCATTCAACCCCGAAACCCCCATCGGCATCATGATCGAAACCCCCGCCTCAGCGGTCATCAGTGATCTCCTTGCCCCGGAGTCGGATTTTTTCAGCATCGGCACCAACGACCTCACCCAGTATACCCTGGCGGTAGACCGGCAAAACGAATCCATCAGCGCCTTCTGCGATACTCGCCACGAAGCCATCATACGGCTCATCCGCATGACCGTAGAAAACGCCCACCGGGCCGGCATCTGGGCGGGCATCTGCGGTATGCTCGGCGCAGACCAAGCCCTCACCAAAACCTTTCTTGACATGGGACTTGACGAGCTTTCCGTGGAACCCTCCTACGTGCTTCCCCTGCGTAAACACATAGGAGAACTGTAAGCCCCCTATCCCTCCGCCTTCTCCACCAGTTCCGAAAGCAGCGGCATAAGCTGCTTCTTTCGGGACACCACCCCGGGAAGACTATAAATCCGCTCATCCATAAGCGGAAAGCGTATCTGATCCGTAAAAGACTTTTTCCCCGCTACAAAGAGGAGCGAGTCCAGGATGGTAACATCCGTTACCAGCAGCGAAGCAAAGAGGTAGTCCTTGGCGGCACAGACCTTTTCCAGGGCCGCGATGATCTCCTCTTTCCGGGAAACCAGGGACGCGGGGTTGTCGGTTTCGATCTGGCTCACCGAGAATTGCGCGCAATGCTCGGCATACTCCTTCATGTCCAGCGCAATCAGCTCTTCCGCAGGCCGGGAATTCACCGCATTCGCCGCAGTTTGCAGTTCCTGCCCCAGGACCTTCAGGTCAAGTCCTGTAATCGACGCAAGGTACTCCGTAGCTTCCCGATCCGTATCAGTGGTGGTCGTGGACTGCAGGGCCAGGGTATCCGCGAGAATTCCGCAGAGGAGGATTGAAGCGATGTTTTTTTCCAGGGGAACCCGTTGTTCCCGGTAGAGGCCGGTAATGATCGTGCAGGTGGCCCCCACCACCCGGTTGATAAAGGTGATGGGGTACCGGGTGGAGAGGTTCCCCAGCCGGTGATGATCGATTACTTCCAGGACCCGATAGTTTTCAATGCCTTCGATAGCCTGGCTCGGTTCATTGTGGTCCACCATGATCACCTCAATATTCGGTTCCCGGATGAGGTCCCCTTCAAAGATCAGCCCCGCCACCCTTCCCGCATCATCCCCAATCGGCAGATACCGAGAAGGGGCGCGGGAAAGGGGTTCCCGGATCTTCCGTATGGGATCCGAGAGCTTCATCAGCGGTACGGTATGGTCCCCCACAAAGCCGACCGGGGTGGAGTAGATGATCAGCATGGCGGTGGAGGAGGTGTCGTAGGGGCTGCTGATCACCGAGACCTGGTTTCTTTCCGCCAGGACGGTGAGTTCTTTATCCAGGCTCAAGCCGTTGGAGAGGATCAAGGCCCGGACTTTCTGTTCAATACAGTGGCGCTGAATATCCCGGCGGTCCCCAACGATGACCAGACAATCCTCAGGCCAGCCGGTTTCCAGATGGGCCTTGAAGAAGGTAAAGGATGCAGCGGCTACCACGATAGGGGACATCTGTACTTCCTCCGCATTAAAAAGGGTGATAGGCTCCGCCCCCAGGAGCCGGACCAGATGATGTATGGAAACCGGGAAATTCGATTTTTTATGGGGGTTGATGTGGGTGATGATGTACTGGGAAAACCCCCGGTAATGAAACATGCTCTGGTATACCCCGTTCCGGTCAACAATGGGCAGTACCCGATGCCCTTCCCGGTGCATCAGTTCCAGGGCCTCCCACACGGAAACCTCCGCCGAGATGGTTACCGGCGGTTCGCCTACATAGTAGGCTGCCTTGGGGATGAGATCCGGAAGGTATTCCGGTATAGGCACCCCGAACCGTTCAAAGATATATTCGGTCTGGGGGCTGATCTTCCCTGCCCGGGCGGCACGGCAATACTGCATTCCCTGGGCCTGTTTCAGGGCTGCATAAGCCGCAGCAGATACCACCGAATCGGTATCAGGGTTCCGATGTCCGATAATAAAAACACGTTTTTCCATACACATCCAGGCAGGGATCGAGTAGTATGCTCAAATCAAGCTCACGAAACCACATGCCCTCTCATTATAAGGTTACTATAAACCGCCCTGGGGGGAAAAGCAAGCGCAGTACTTACGCCTTTGCAATTTTGTGGGGGAAAAGACTT
>JAISPY010000033.1 GCA_031274565.1 Treponema sp. | reverse complement strand
TGAACCAGGACTGGGGGGTTTCGAGGGCATACCGGGCCGAACGGCTTGAATGGAGGGTGTTCATATCTCCTGGCGCCATATCGTGGATTTCGAGGATCTTCCCTTCAGAGGAAATAAAGGCGATAGACAGGGGGATGAGGGTATTTTTCATCCAGAAAGAGAGAATCTGATCTTTTTCAAAGACGAACAGCATCCCCTTACCATCCGCAAGACTTTTCCGGTTCATAAGCCCCTGAGACCGTTCCTGGTCGGTCCGGGCAATCTCCGCGGTAATGGGTATCCAGGTCCCCTGGGTGGTTTCAATGGTCAATTCCCGTGTTTCAAGCGCCGAACCCCGAGCCACACAGTTGACCCCGGTCAGGACAACCCACAGGCAGCAGACCAGCCCTATTCCTGGCTGTTTCTTGGGATACGCTCTGGTCTGGAAAAAGCCGCTAAAATTCATTCAAAAAATCTTCCTGTTGACGGAGTTCTTGGGATTTCTTGGTTTGAGCGCGGTCAAGCAGTTCTCTAAAAACATGCATATCTATATATTTTACGGTCAAGGGTCGTTCAATGGCGATTCGGGTATCCGCTGATTCCCAAATCGCCTGCTGCGGGTCTAGGAAATCCGGTTCCCCGTATTTTTTCACGAAGGCGGTGAAGATCGAATAATGATCCACCAGTTCCGTATTCATGGTAAAGGCCATGGCAAAGAGCGCCCCGGAACGGAGCTGAAAAAGCGCCCGCTTGATAAAAGAAAAACCCGTGGTTTCAACCAGGTTCTGCTCCTCGATGGGCAGGAACGAAACATCCCGGTCTCCGCGAAAGTGAAAAAGCTCATCCGTTTTCAATGCCTCTTTCAGGTCGTCCAGGCTCATGCCCAGGGAAAGCTTCCGATACACCCGGGGAAGTTCCCTCCCTTCCTCACGGGAATTACCGGTGTTTTGCGCCTCCGGATCCCCTGGGGGAGTTCCATCCGTCCCCGAGCTGGTTTGACCCTCCGCAAAGGCGGCCACCAGGAGACAGACCAAAACAAGCAGATAACCCCGCCGGTACATACCTATCATAATGGTTCCTCTTTTTTTGTTTTTCTTTACAATGTATATAATACAACGCTATATAATCATACTATCGGTTAAAAGAATCCCTAAAAATACCCCCTATGCGGGGGTGCGGATGAACCGGTACCAAGGTATCTCTCGCCCTGGTTTCTGAAGGAAAAAGGGTACATTTTACCCATCTGGGAAATAATTGCCCAGGGTTCACCATACCGATTCAGCAGAACCATACCGCAGGTTGTGCAGATCCTGCTTGTTTTGGAGGGATGTTTCCTGGTATGGGCTGGCGGCAACCAGAAAATACGGCATAATCGAAGATCAGTACCGACTATTGATTATCTTGGCATGATTTTTGTTATTATATGCATACAGAAGCAACTGGGGTGTAACTATAAAATCGTACCGGTACTTTATAAGATAAGAAGAGACTGCATCGGATGAGGGATTGCATGAGGTATGTCTTAGTATGGGGAGTGTTCTCGCTGTTGTATCCCGCGCTATGCGGCGCGTCCGAGGAATCAGCTCCCGCCTTGATCCTCTCCCTGGATCAGGCGGTGGAACGGGCAGTGGAACACAGTTTAAGCCTGCAGAAAAGCGCTATAGACGTGACTACCGCTCAGTATGCCGCGGATCATCTGTGGTCAGAACTCTTCCCTTCCATAAGCGCCAGCGCAGGACTGAGTTACGGTACCAACCTGTTTACGGGAACGGGCTTTCAACTGGATAAAACCGGTCTGGACTACAGTGTCTCCGCCGGGCTAAACCTGACCTTATCAGGAGGACTGCCGAGCGCCATGAAAATAATCGAATTGGCCTACCGGACCGAGTTGCTGAACTATGAAAATGCCCGGCGTCAGCTTGCCATCCAGATTACCAAGACCTTTTATACCTTGCTGGCGGACAAGGACAACCTGACGTTTCTGGAAGAAACCCTGGACTTGGCGGAAAAACAGCGGGAAAAAAGCCGGGCGGCCTTTGAATACGGGCTTATAGGGGAGCTGAGTTATCTGCAAACACGGCTCAGTGCGGAAACCGCTAAACTCAACCTAAGCATGGCCAGGACTGCCTATGATACCGCGCTGGGGGAACTGCTCCTCCTCTTAGGGTATGACCAGACCGCAGCGATCCGGCCGGTGGTTCTGGAAGGGGCCATCACGATTCAGCGCTTGGAGGCGGACCCAGAGACGCTGATTCGCCGATACCTTGCCCAGCGGCCGGATATCCTGAGTATGCGGCAGGAGATTGAGCGCTTAGCATCCGTGGAAACCAGGACCATCCTCGACGCCCGGGCTCCTTCCGTAAACCTTGCTTTCCAGTGGAGGGGGAACGGGGGAGGGTCAAGCGACTTTTCCGATAGCCTCAGCGGAAGCCTGAGCCTCTCCATCCCCGTGGATCCCTGGATTCCCGGTACCACGAAAAGCCAATCCATTACCGCCGCTGGCGCGGCTCTTGAAAAGGCCCGGTTGGACTTAAAAAATACCGAACATACGGCCATGTCTCAGATTCGCTCCCTTACCGCGAATCTGAGGAGTTCCTGGGACAGTATCGAGATAGCCCGGCTCCGGGCGGAAATTGCCGAACGGACCTATACCTTGACGGAACAGGGCTTTCAACAGGGGACCAAGGAGTTTTTGGAATTGGAAGATGCCCGCAGCAAATGGGCAGAGGCCCGGCAGCAGCTCTTGTCCGGTGAATTGGCCTATGAACTCATGCTGCTGGACCTCGCGGCGGCGCTGAATAGAGACATAAGGAGTATGGAAAACAATGGTACGGAGCCGTAAGGAAAAAGGAACGATACCTCGGATAGTAACGAAGGGAATCATCGCGCTGATCCTGGTGTTCGCGGGGTTGATTGGGTTTTCCTATGTAAAAAAAGAGTCGGTTCCCCAAAACCCCGTTCCCGGGGGATCCGCCCAAGCCCCGGCTCAGGGTTCAAGGCCGGTGAGCGGAGCCGAACCACGCGGGAGGACCAGTAGCCCCGGGGCGCGGAACGCCATTGCGGTCCGGGTGCAGGAGGTGCGCCTGGGGACCATCGCGTACCAGGTGGTGATCAACGGCGATGTCTTAGCCCGGACCCAGGTAGCAATCTATCCCACGGTTGCCGGGAAACTGACCGAAGCGCGGTTGCAGGTAGGGGATCCGGTACGGCGGGGTGATACGGTGGCCCTGGTAGATCCCTCCCGGCCTGGGGAGGTCTATGCCCAAAGCCCGGTGGTCTCTCCCCTCTCAGGCACGATACTCCAAGCGCCGGTATCTCCCGGGGATACCTTGACGAGCCAGACCGCGGTATATCTCGTGGGGGATCTTTCCCGGCTACTGGTGGAGACCTTTGTACCGGAACGGTTTTCCACTGCGGTCCGGAAGGGACTTACCGCCCAGGTTTCCCTGGAAGCCCTACCCGGAGAGACCTTCGACACCGTGGTGGATGAGGTCTCTCCGGCGCTGGATCCCGCAAGTCGGACCCTGAAAATTCGGCTCCAGTTTACCCGGCAGGATCCCCGGATCCGGGCGGGGATGTTTGCTCGGGTAAACCTGGTAACCCAAACCCGGCGGGATGTACCGGTGGTTCCTCGGGAGGCGGTGATCAACACCTACGGTTCCTGGATCGTGTTTGTGGTTACGGAGCAGCAGCAGGCGCAGCGCCGGGAATTACGCCTGGGCCTGGAAAGCGAGGACACCCTGGAGGTGCTCAGCGGTCTTGAACCAGGAGAACTGGTGGTAATCGCTGGACAGAATTTCCTTTCGGATAAGGATCCAATCCGGGTGGTCCCCTAAGGTGCGTACCTAAGATGGGCATTTCCGCATATTCCGTCAAGCGTCCGGTAACGATTGTGGTGCTCTATGCCCTTGCCATGGGCGTCGCCGCTACCTTGCTCCCCCATATCGCGGTGGATCTCTATCCTTCCACTGCCCGGCCGGTGTTGTCGATATTTACCAGTTTTCCCGGAGCAGGGTCGGCGGATGTGGAACGGAATATCACCATACCCCTGGAGCGGGCCTTAGCTTCTTCCCGTGGACTGGTGGATATGACCAGTAACTCCTCTTTTGAGAGCAGTGCTATCAACCTCAACTTCGCCTATGGCACTGATATGGACAAGGCCATGACCGATGCCCAAACCCTGGTGAACCGTCTCGCCAACTCCCTCCCGGACGAGGCGGGAACCCCCACGGTACGGCGCTTCGATATGTCCGCCATGCCCATCATGCGCCTGGTGGTCCGGGGTAATTACCCGCCGGATCAGATCCGGATCTTCGCGGAAGATGAAATCCAGGCGGGGATCGAGCGGATCGAGGGGGTGGCTTCCGCGGAGGTTACCGGCGGCACTACCCAGATCATTAAGGTGGCGGTCTCCTTAAACCGGCTTGCGGCCTTTAACCTCACCTTAAACGAGGTAAGCGCTGCCCTCAAAGGTCAGAACGTCCTTTCCAGCGGGGGGAGTCTCACCCGGGGGATGCGGGAATACCAGCTCCTCACCACCCAGGAACTGGCTACCCTGGACCAGGTGAAGCGGTTGGTGATCAAGACCTTGAGCGTATCCGCAGCCAGTCAGCCGAATCGTTCCCAAGTGGTACGCCTTGAGGACATTGCGGAAGTGAGCCTCGGGTATAATGACAACGCCACCCGGGTCTCGGTTAATGGCCAGAGCGGGGTGTACATCCAGGTTACCAGCGAAAGCGACAGCAACCAGGTACAAGTCGCCACCCGGGTACGGGCCGCACTGGGAGCAATCAACGCGGAACTGCCCCAGGGACTCACCTTGGAAGTGCTCTCGGACAACACCTCCCTCATCAGCGCCACCTTGAACCAGGTCTATTCCAACGCGCTGCAGGGCGCCCTCTTATCCATGGTCATCCTCTTCATATTCCTGCGGAACATCAAGGGAACCCTCATTATCGGCCTTTCCATTCCTATATCCATCCTGCTTACCTTGATGTTCATGGCGATTTTCGGGTTTACCCTGAATCTCCTCACCATGACCGGTCTCATCTTGGGTTTGGGCATGACCGTGGACGCCTCCATCGTGATTCTGGACCATGTACACAATTACCGGGAGCGGGGGGCTAAGGCGGAAATTGCCGCGATCTTAGGCAGTCAAGAGATGATCCGAGCCATCACCACCTCTACCGCCACCACCTTGTGCGTGTTTATACCCCTCATTATCTATAAAAACGACCTGGAGATGATGGGCCAGCTTTTCAGCGACCTCATCTTCACGGTGGTCATTTCCCTGGTCTGTTCCCTGGCAGTGGCCTTGACCCTGGTGCCGAGTCTCTGCGGTTCCATTCTGCGGCTGGATACCCGCAAGCAGAAGCCCTTGAAGATCCGGCTGCTGCGGAGCATCGACCAGGGAATGGATCGCTTTTTCCAAAGTCTCGATGAGGGGTATCGCGCTGCCATTGGGTATTGCCTGGATCACCGACTTTTGGTGCTGCTCCTGGTACTGCTCATCCTGGTCTTCTCCCTCATGCAGTTCAACGGCATCGGGATGAATCTTTTTATCCGCGCCCGAACCGATGACACGGTCAATCTCAATGTTACCCTGCCCCAAGGCACTCCCCTGGAGACCACCGAGCGGGTATTACAGGACCTGGAGGATCTCATCCAGGAAGAGATACAGGGTTACAAGAACATCATCCTCACGGCCCGGCGAAGCGGAAATGCCCAGGGGAGCCTGCAGATCACCCTGCCTCCCCCGGCGGAGCAGATCGATACTCCGGACCGGATCATCACGAAGCTCACCCCCTATACCACCGCGTTTCCCGGAATTCAGATTGCTTTTCGGGCAGGCCGTTCCATGGGAAGCACCCAAGCGGTAGAGATCGCGGTTTCCTCCCGGGATGCCGAGGCGATCATGGAAACGGCGAATGAAATCAAGGGCATCATGCAGCGGTATCTGCCGGAGATCGAAAATCCCGAGGTGAACCTTAACGAGGGCGCCCCGCAACTCCAGATTGGGATTGACCGGGACCGGGCCGCGGCCTTGGGGGTCTCGGTATCCGCTATCGCGTCGGAGATCAGGACCGCCATGGACGGCGCCACCGCCACGACCATCAGCCGGGGGGATAGGATCATCAATGTAGAGGTGATGCTCCGGGATGAGGATCGCCTCGGGCTTCCCAATTTAGACGCTATCTTCGTGTTGAGCCGGACCGGCGCACGGATATCCCTTTCCAACCTGGCGGTCATTACCGAGGGCCGTTCCCCCAGCGCGATACGTCGGGAGAATCAGGAGCGGGTGGTACGGATCACCGGGGACCTCCCCCAGGGCATTGCGGCCACGGCAATGCAGCGGCAGTTGGAAGAAACGGTGAAGCAGTACCTGGTCCCCCGTGAAGGCGTAACGGTCCGTTACCTGGGGGAAGCCCAGGAGGTTGAAGCCTATAACCGAAGGTTCCTGTTCATCATCGCCGCCGCGGTATTCCTGGTTTTCGGGCTTATGGCCAGTCAGTTTGAATCCTTTGTGGACCCGTTGATCATCTTTTTCTCCATCCCCCTGCTTTTTATCGGGGTGATCTGGATATACAAGATCGGCAACGAGGCCATGTCGGTGTTCTCCGCGGTGGGGATCGTGGCATTGGTGGGGGTGGTGGTCAATAACGGCATCGTGCTGGTGGACTACACCAACACCCTCCGGGCGCGGGGTATGCTGGTCCGGGAGGCCTGTCTTGAGGCCGGGCGGAACCGGCTGCGGCCCATTCTCATGACGAGCCTCACCACTATTCTGGGGATGGTTCCCATCGCGTTTTTCCCTGGCCCGGGGGCGGACACCATCCAGCCCATCGGCAAAACCTTTGTGGGCGGGCTTACGATAAGTTCCTGTATGACCTTGCTGGTAACGCCCGTACTGTATTCGATCTTCCACACCGCAGGGCGAGGGCATATAAGCAAAAGAGACCGCGAAAGACGCGAAAGACGCGAATGAACGCGAATGAGGGAATGACCACCGTGCGTAATTCGCGGACAAAACTCGGGGCCTGTAGCTCCGCTGCGGCTAGGCGCTGCTTAACGCAGCGCTCCGCCTCCGCTCCGTACAGGCCCTACAATATTGGTGTGGAGTTTGCGCATAGCGCAAACTCCGAGGCAACCGGCGAAGCCGGTTGCCCGAACTCAGGGACGGACAAGCCGGAAACCGTAGCCGCTGTACCGGTCCGAGGGGGTGATGTTGTACCGATTGGCAGAACGCAGGTACCCGGCGCTGTAGAACCAACAGCCGCCGCGAAGGACCCGGGACGAGCCAGAAGCGGCCCCTGCAGGGTCGGTCTGAGCGCCGCTTGTATACGTGCCGAACCAGTCCCAGCACCATTCATATACATTCCCGTGCATGTCATACAGGCCCCAGGCATTGGGGGCAAAACTCCCTACATTCTTTGTTGATCCCGCACCACCCACCATATTCGCTTGGTTTGTCGTGATATTGTTCCCCGTGTTGAACGGGCCGGTCGTTCCCGCACGGCAGGCGTATTCCCATTCCGCTTCAGTGGGTAATCTATAGCCGTTGGCCCCCCGGTTCCACGTTACCGTATCCCCGCTCCGTGTATACGCCGGTGTCAATCCCTCCCGCTGGCTCCGCCGGTTGCAGTAGTCTATCGCATCGTACCAACTGACTTGTTCCACCGGCAGATTATCCCCCTTCCATTTGCTGGGGTTGCTCCCCATCACCGCTACCCATTCTTTTTGAGTTACCTCGTACTTGCCCATATAAAAACTGCTCACCCTTACCTGATGTTGTGGCCCTTCATCATTATATCTTTCCGCTTCCGATGCTGGGCTGCCCATGGTGAAGGTTCCACCGTTAATGCGAACAAACCCATCCGGCACAGGGTTTACGGGGATGGCGGCAGTCCGCACCGTTACCACCGGTGACTTGCCGCTCTCCTGGCCGTCCTGCACCGAAGCCACCCAGAAGTAGTAGGCGGTCCCACTGACCATACTGTTTACGTTAAAGGAAGGGGTGCTCGTCGGATTGCCCAAGGGTTTCGCGCCGGAGGGATCGTTCTGGTTGCTATAATAGACCTGGTAACTGATACCGGAACCCGCGCTGTCCCAGGACAAGGACACCGAATCAGTTCCCGGCGTTCCCGCCCGGACGTTCCGGGGGGCTTGAGGGGCCATTACCACGGTTGCCGGTGCAGCGGCAGACGCGGCGGCGCCCAGGTACGCAAGGCCGCCGAACTGGTCGTAGACGGCCGGACGCTGGGCATCGCGGCTCGCGGCCCGCACATCGGCGTGGGTACGGCGGAATATTTCGCGCACTTCAAGTCCGGGGGTTTTCAGATTTTTGAGGAGCTGTCCGGTAAAAAGGCCGTTCCTCCCCTCGCCGTCGGCGGCGATACTTCCGGCGCTCGTCGCGTAGACGATGATGCTGTCCGCGGGCTGGTTGCCCACCACCTGCAAGCCCCGGGAACTACCCCGCCCCCAACCAAAAGGATTGTCCCGGCAGGCGTCCAGCACCACAATATTCAGGGCGTTCCCCGCCTGGTTCAATTCGTCAAGCATGGCCTGAACAGAGACGGCGCGATCACGCAGGTAAGATTCACTCCGAATGTCGGCGTCAATAGGGATCAGGTAATTTCCTCCGCTTGACTGGACACCATGCCCCGCATAGAACAAAAAACCGTAAGCGCCTCTATGGGCGCCCAGGCGGTTTCTAAGACGTTCAACCGCCTCTTCCATTTGAATCCGGCTGCCGTTCAGCACCGTATCCACCTGAAACCCCAGGCCCTGTAACGCCGCGCTCATATCATGGGCGTCGTTCACCGGGTTGTTGAGCCGGGTGATATTCGTATACGCCCCGTTCCCGATAACCAGGGCATACTTCTGTTGTGCTTGGGCAGCCCATACGGGGAGCATGACCAACCCTAAGAGCAAGAAAAACGCTTTATATGCTTTCATGTGGTTCTCCTTTCCAGGGAGTATACCATGATTCCCTAGGGTATGCCATTAAAAATATTAAGAACCTGGAACTATCGCATATACCTGGGTAGTTACGAAAATTCAAAAAGGGAAGGCCCCGGTTCGACCGGAACAGTGCGGCGGCCCTTGGGGTGGCGGGGAACCAGGGTTCCGTGGAGTAGTTGTTTCCAGGTATGGATCAAATGCAGGGCTTCCAAGGGGCTTATCCTATCCGGATCGACCTCCGTGAGGCTCACCAGTAAGCGCTCTAATGCGGCAGGTTCAACCCAGGGAGGACACTCCCCCGAGGATGGGGCAGCTTCCCGCGTCCCTGCACGAGCTGCGGCGATTGGTCCTGAAGCCGGGGATAGTTCCAGGGGCAAAGCCGCCTGCAGTGCCTTGCCGCTTTCTTCCAGCCGTTCCAGAATACGGCTTGCCCGGTTCAGCACCCGTTCACTGAGGCCCGCCAGACGGGCCACATGCAGACCGTAAGACTCTGCCGCAGGACCTTCCTTGAGTTTTCGTAAGAAGATAATATCCCGTCCTCGCTCCAGCACTTCCATGGAACGGTTGGCCATTCGCTGATGCTGTATCATGGATAATTCATGAAAGTGCGTGGCAAAGAGGGTTCTGCATTTGATATGGTCCAGCAGTTCCTCACTCACCGCCCAGGCAATGGAAAGGCCGTCATTGGTTCCGGTTCCTCGTCCCACCTCGTCCATGATGACCAGACTCCGCTCAGTGGCGGTATGGAGGATATACGCGGTTTCGTTCATCTCCACGAGAAAGGTGGATTCCCCCCGGGCAAGATTATCCGAGGCCCCTACCCGGCAGTAAATCCGATCCACCAACCCGATATGTGCCTCCTGGGCGGGGACAAAACTGCCCATCTGGGCCATGATGGTGATGAGTGCGGCTTGACGAAGATAGGTGGACTTCCCCGCCATGTTAGGCCCGGTGATCAGGGCGAAGGAAACTCCCTCCCCATCCAGGATCACATCATTGGGGATGAATTCGCCGTTGGGTAAATGGGCTTCCACCACCGGATGCCGGCCTTCCCGGATGATAAGCCGATTCTCCATATCCACCATCGGACGTATCCAGCCGCGAATCGTTGCCGCCCGTGCCATGGACTGGGCACAATCCAGTTCCGCGATACGCCGGCCTGCGGCGGTTAATTCGCTCAAAAGCGCCTTCGCCTTATCCCGCAATTCCAGGAAGAGTTTCTTCTCCAGCTCAATGACCTTCTCCGCAGCGCCGTTAATATCCGATTCCAGATCCGCAAGCCGGTCCGTGGTAAACCGTTCTCCCGCAACCGTACCCTGACGCCGGATAAAATGGGCGGGAACCTTGGCAAGATGTACCTTGGTAACCTCAAAGAAGTACCCGATGAGGCGGTTATACCGGATCTTGAGGTTGGAAATCCCCGTGGCTTCCCGTTCCTCTTCCAGGTACTCCTCCAAAAGTTGTCGGCCATCGTTCTGGAGCCGGCGCAGGTTATCCAATTTCGGACTATACCCTTCACGGATGAGGTTTCCCTCGGTGAGCACGAGGGAAGGATCCGCAGCGAGTCCTTCTTCCAGGAGTTCCCGCATTCCCATGAGCCGGGTAAAGGCCTCCTCATCCAGGGAAGCGGCCTCCGCAGACTCAAAGGTGAAGGAGTGAGCGGCGGCGGCGACTTCGTTCTCCACTGCTCGGAGGCTACTCAACAGGCTCAGGGTGTTTTTAATCGAAAGCATATCCTTACCGTGGACCCTATCCATGGCAAGCCGGGAACTGAGCCGTTCCAGGTCTGCGGTCCTCCCTAAGAGTTCCCGGAAGATCCCTAAGCGCCGCTGATCCCGGTATATGGTTTCCACCAGGTCAAGCCGTTGGTTGATACCCTCCAGATGCTGCAAAGGGTGGAGGAGTCTGCGCTTGAGCAGCCGTCGGCCCATAGGGGTCCGGGTCTCATCCAGCACCTCCAGGAGGGAAAACCGGACATCCCCATCCCGTAGATTCCTGAGGAGTTCCAAGTTACGCTGGGTCGATTCGTCGATCCCCAGGTATTCCGTATCTCGGTAGACCGTAACGGCCCGTATATGGGGGAGGAGACTCTTGGCAGTATCATCCAGGTAATACAAAAGCGCCCCGGCGGCGATGATTTCAGGCATGTTTTCAGCCAATCCAAAGCCTTTCAGGTTGGACGTATTGAATTGTTTTTCCAGCCGTTTCCGGCTTCGGTCCTTATCAAAGAGCCAATCCGCCCACCGGTTCACCACCATGTTCGGTCTATCGGTAATGGCCCCTTCAATGGCCCCCTGCTCTTCGATGAGGGATTCCTGGACCACTATTTCTTTTACCTGCAGCCGTTCAAGCTCCTGCCGGAGCTGTTCAGCCCCATCCTCCAGGGGGAATGAGGTGGCATGAAAATCCCCGGTAGACAGGTCTATATAGGCAAAGGAGAGCATAGTTTCATTTTTTTCTCCTTTTTCTCCTAATAATGCCAGGCTTGCCAAATAGTTGGGACTCCCCGTATCCAGGTAATCCTCTTCCACGGTGGTACCTGGGGTGATGACTTCCACCACCTGCCGGTCAATCAAGGCTTTTCCCTTAACCGGTTCGGAGACTTGTTCACAGATCGCTATTTTTTTTCCGTATTTTAAGAGCCGGGCAATATAGGATCGGGCCGCATGATAGGGAATACCGCACATAGGAAGCCCATTGCGACTGGTGAGGGTGAGATTAAGCAACGCGGAAACTTCCAGCGCATCATCGGAAAACATTTCATAAAAATCTCCCAGCCGAAAAAAGAGTACGGCTCCCCGGTGATCCCGTTTGATCCGCCGATACTGCTCGAGCATCGGACTGGTGTGGGCAGAACTGATAGCTCCTCCTTATGAGGGCTTGGGATGATCCCTACCGGCCCCCGCGGTTATCTGCCAACCTTGGAACGCAGCGTTTGAATGATTTTTTCCGTAATATCCACCGTTGGACTGTACCAAAGTATGCCGGTATTTTCTTTTAAACTGAGCACCATGCTGTACCCTTCACTTTCGGCAATAAGCCGGATCTCCGTATGTACCTGATCCAAGAAGGTCCCGGATTGGGTCAGTTTACTCTTTTGATCCTCTAATTCAGCGGTTTTCAGTTTATAATACTCTTTCAGGTATTCCGACTTCCGGTATACCTCATGTTCCAGCCGAAGGGCCTGTTCCTGGTCTCCCCGGCTTGCAGCGTTCAACTGCATATTCTTGACGTCCTGAATTTCCCGGCTGAGCCGGTCAATTTCAACCTGGACCCGGGAACTGCGCTCCTCAAAATCCCGGACCGCCCGGGAATCCTGGAAAAACGCGATATAGACCTTGGAAAGGTCTACCACTGCAAACCGGGTAAGTTGCTGGGCGCCCAGGGGCCATCCCAAGCCGCATACCAGCAACACCATACATCCCCAGGGTTTTTTAGCCGTTTTCATGTTCCTCCCTTTTCCTCCTTTTCCGTTTCGGTAAGGTCTCGCTCATCATGCAACTTCCTCTGCAGGGAATGAGCCGGACGTAGCCGGGGGAGGGGCTTTTTACTGCGCCCCGCCAAACCACCCCCTCGAGGGAAAAAAAGTACTGTGCGCTCTATCCTGCGTTGCTCCCCTAATAGGTGGACAAGGCAAAAGAAATCACAAAATCAAACCCACCAATACTGCCCGCTTGCCATTTGACCGCTCCATCCTCCACGATAAATCGTTTGGCAAAACCCAGCCTAAAGGGAAACTGGGGCAGGGTAAACCGTAATCCTGTGCCAAGACTAAAGAGCATATCCTTCAACGCCAGATCATTAAAAAATGCGGAAGGACTCTCTTTTACCACCGCAGCATCGAAAAAGAACAGGTCCCAAGCCAGGATCCCAGGAACCAAAGGCATCCTGATTTCCACCCAGTTTTCCCAGAGGGCAAGCCCTTTAATGCTGTATTTACTGCTCCAGCCTCGGCCGGTGAACATACCGTCCACCGCAAGCATATTCACCGTCTCGATGGGCAGGTCATTCCGGAAGGGCTGGGGGAATATGAATGAAAGCCCCGAATGAATACCGAATATCAGTTTAAATGCCCAGGTATCCCCGACCGGTAGGTTTAACAGGGTATGAAAGTATTCCGCCTTGGTATCGGATTTGATGTAATGTTCCAGTTCAATCGGGAAAATACCGTAGTAGCCGAGCCGCTGAATCCCATAATACCCCTTGGAAGGATCGTAGTAAATATCCCGCTGATCCAGGGAGACGCTGAGCCATAGGGAATTGGCCGGAGTCCACTGGTTATTCCGCTCCCGAATAGCGGGATCAAAGGGACGGTACATCCCCGCGTCGTAGGAGTTGAACACGAAGCCTGTACGGACCCCGCCTCCGACTCCCAGGTTTCCCAAGAAGGTGGTAAAGCGGTATCCAGTGGAGAACCCCAGGGAAATGCGCCACTGATTATAGTTCATAAGAAATTCATTGGGGGGGATTTTATTCGCCGCAGAATACTCGTCGTAGGATACAAACCCGTCAGGATACGCATTGCTCTCATCCCCGTAGAAATACGGGGCCATCATATCCATAGCCGCCCTGCGGCTGCTATGCTGGGCGGTCAGGTCAAAACTGCCGGACAGGGGAAGTCCGAAGATCCACCGGTGGGTGTATCCCAGGGCAAGACTCTGGGTATCCGGGGCTGCGTTGAGTTCCGCGCTGACCATGTTCCCATAACCGAGAAAGTTACGGTCGTTCCATTTGAAGAGGAGGGACACGGGGAACTGATCGGGATCCGAGGTGCCTGAGAAGGTCAACCCCAACTGGAGATCCGTGGTGGGTTGTTCTTCCACGGTAAAGACCAGGTCCATGAGGTTGTCGGCGCTTCCCTCGATTGGATCCGGAGCCACCATGGAAAAATATTGCAGGTTGTACAGGTTGCGTACCCCATCCATGACCTTGGTCTTGGAAAAAACATCCCCGCTCTCCAGCGGGATCTCTCTGAGGATGACCTGGGTCTTGGTTTTCTGATTACCTTTGATCAGGATATTTTCAATATGCGCCCGGCTCCGTTCAACAATGGTAATCTGATAGGTGATGATCCCCTTATCCGTATCCCGTACTTCGTCCCGGCCTATGGTGTTAAAGATGTAGCCGTTTTCATAATACAGATCCGCCACCCGCTGCAGATCCGCCTCTACCCGCCGGGCATTAACCACCGCTCCGGGCTTAGAATAGACCTGGGCGGCTAATTGTTCGGTGGATATAATCTGGTTTCCCGTAAAGCTTACCCCCCCGAAGGTGTAGAGCCTGCCTTCATAGACGTTAAAGGTGATGGTCATGATGTTGTTTCCCTTTTCGTCTTTCTGGGTATCCTGGACCACATCGACTACTGCCGCATCAATATACCCCCGGTCGTGATAGTATTGGGTGATGGCGTTCCGGTCGGCGGTGAGTTTTGCTTCCTGAAACGCGCCGTCGTTCAAGAGGCCTTTGACCTTTAAGGAAAGCTGACCCCGGAGCGTCCGGGTGGAGAAGATCTCATTCCCCTCAAAGAGCAATGCCCCGATGGTGACCTGCTCCCCTTCCTCAATGAAAAAGTTCACGAGTATGGAGCCGTCCTTTGCCGGCTGGGTTTCAGAACGAATCTTAACGTCCGGGAAGCCTTTCTCCAGGTATTTGTTGCTGAGGGCGGTCTCATCTATCCTAAGCTTAACCTGATTAACCACATCGTTCACCTTTAAGGTAATGGTCTCCCGCAATTCGCTCCGTCGCAGGTGATTGTTCCCCACAAACTCGATCCTGGATATGATGGGCCGTTCGGTAACGGTAAATCGGATGATCACCTCCGCGCCTGAACTATCCGCAGGCACGGCGCTGGGGGAGATGAGTTCAAAATATTCCAGGGCATAGAGCCGCCCTTGGAGTTCCCAGAAGAGGTCATCCTCAAAAATCCGACCCTTGTAGGACTCCACCACTCCCTCCAGTTCAGCGGCGCTGACGTGTTTAAGCCCATTAAACACAATATCCTTGATGGGTTTTCCCTGATACCATTCACCAGCCTCTTGGGAAAACCCGAAACACCCCAACACCACGAACAAACCTATTACCGCCGCTACGCGCATGTACCCTCCTTATCGTATTATAGCTGAAAACTCCGTTGCGATTAAACCCACCTTGAGGGGCCGAGGCTCCTCACGTATTAAACAAATCACCCCTTAAACAGATCACCCAAGGAATACATCGAGCGCCGCCAGGTCAAGGTACATGAAATATCATTGATAAACATGGTTTCCACATGCCGGGGAACGATATTTACCCGTATATCACACAGCGGCCCCCGCAGTTCCATACCAAATTCCGGTTCTATGGTAAACCCGCCGATCCGTAAACCCTGGGCCGGAAACACCTCTACGTTGCTGCGGTGTTCGTCGTACCGCAGGGCGGTTATGAGCTGCAAAAACACATCCGGTCCGATATATTTACCTAAGAAAACAGCGGTATTATCAAAAGAGTTACCAAATACGCTGCTATTGGTATCATCTTGCCGTCTGACGAGTTGGTACGCCATATTCTGGAGGATCTGGGTACGGAAGGAGAACATATCCAGACCCAGGAAGTCCCGAATCCGCCGTTGAAAATGCCTGAGTACCTGGGTCTGGGCTAAGATATCCGCAGTGGAAGCAAGAAAGGCGTATGGCACGGTAGGGTTCCCCGCTTCGGTGGGCGTACCGGTCATGCTTTGGCCCAGCATCGAAAAAATGGCAATCTGAGAAAGAGGCGGCGTGGATTCAAACCGGGCGGTAAATGACTGAAGCGGGGCATTATCGATGATCATGGCTATGGTTACCGGCCCCTCGTCATTGGTCTGATCCCGGACTTCCGCCCGGGCGGATATCTTAGGATCAAACTGGAGTTCATTTTCATTAAACGAGAGCTGTCCTTCCCGGATATAAAAACTCCGTTCAAAGTAGAATATTTCCCCACCGCGGAGATTCACATCCCCGGTGAGGGAATAATGACTGGTTCCCGAATCACTCTCGATCCGAATACTTGCTCCCTGATCCGCATAGGTCTGTAATATGGGAAATTCCTTGGCAGGCCATATAAATTCGACCTTACGGCCCGCATGGATGGTGATATCCGTCACAAAACTGATGTTTAAACCGTCCCGGGTCATGCGCTCCGCTCCCGCGGCGAGTTTCTCGGTATTCAAGGTTATCTCCGTATCCTGGGCTGCCATATCCCCCTGGATCGAAAACACCAGATCCTTCATGGAGAGGATCAGGTTTCCCGAAGTATTGCCCTGCGCGACAATACCTAAGATATCCAGGCCAAAGGGGATGGGACTTTCCGGCGGAACCTGAATATTCAGGGTAAAGGTATTGGGGATCCACCGGTCAAACAGGAACGAACCGGTAATCGTACCCTGCCCTGAACCAACCGCGGCCGGGATGGGACCGAAGGTCATCTCGTTTCCTGCCAAAACCACGGTAATCGGTACCGGCTGGATATCCGCGGCCACATACTGAGGAACCCCCAGCCGGATGCCGTGCCCCTGGACAAGCCCGAAGAAATCCGGGTCTCCCAAAGAACCGGATACCTGTAGGGAAGCGGTTACAAAGCCCTCGGAAATGGTGATAAGTTCCTGGGCTTCCGCAGGGATGAGATCCCACAAGGCGCTCAGATCCACATACAAATCCGGGATCTGGGCCTCAATGGTTTTTGCACCGATAGTACCGACCATGGTTCCCCGAACCGGGGAAGGATACGAAAGTCCTGCATACAGATCCCCCGTATCGGAGAGCTGTACCCGGATCATATCCTGGGGACCTCCGGAGAGGACCATGAGGGAATTGGTACGGGAGAAGACCAGGTCAAAGGGTTCCTCCGGCTGCAGGGTATTAAACCGGGCCCGCTCCACCTGCATCACCCCCGTGAAGGTGTTGAGGGCTTCCGGTATGGAGAACCATGAAGCTATAGGCGCAAAATCAATGCCCAGGGTACACGCGAAATCCACCTCCCGGGCCGGGTACAGCAGTTGGAGCTGGGCTTGCGCTTCCACCCGGTGTTCCGGGAGCTGTACCTGTAACCGGGGTAGTTGCATCTGCACCGCCCCATACCGGACCTCCACTGCCTGGAGGTCCAATGCCTCAGCCGTAAAGGTTCCGGCCCCACTCAGCTCCAGCTCCGTATCATCAATCTCCGCGGAAAGGGAGCTGAGCTGCAGCTCCCCGAAAAAGGAATCCGCTGAATCCCAGAAGACCGAGAATTCGCCTGAGGCAACCGCGTCAAAGGCATGGGGTACAAACCGCAGGAACTGCATGTTTGAACCCAATACATGCAGGTACAACTGCTTATCCTTGAACTGGGCTTCCAGATCGTACCGTTCTTCCCCAGTATCCGTGCCCATGACCAGGTTGCCTGAAATATCCGAAAAACGCGGATCCCAGTGCATGTCCAAGTTACCCTTCAAGGCTCCCCGTCCGTCATCAATCAGCAGTTCCGGAAAGAACGCGCCCTGCTGATCCGCCCTGCCTGCGGCGCGTAAGGCGATCCGGGGAGCAAGGGGGGTGTTCAGGTCCGCCAATTCCAGGTGATCCAGGTCAAAATACCAGAAGTCCAAGGTATCGTAGCGCAGGGAACTCATCAGACTAAGCCGGGCAAATTGTCCCTGGTAGGGGACCGGGATGTTCTCCGCCGCAATATACCCGGAGTAACCGCCCCGATCGGTCATACTGATATAGGCCCTAAGCCCGTAGGAACCCTGGATACTGAGGGAATGACGGTCTAGGATCATCCCTTCCAACTGATAGGGCCTATCCTGGTAGGCCGCGTTGAGGGAGAAGGAAATATCCTCCAGGCTCTTCATATCCGCATACCCGGATAGGATAATCGGATCCGTGGTGAGGTTGATCTGTCCCTCGGTACAGGCAAAACGCCGGTTCGTACCGTCTATGATGCCGGTAAAGATCGTTCCCTGGTCCTCTGCGGTAACCAGAAATCGGGGCGCATGATAGGAAAAGCGCTGTTCAAAATCAGTGGCCAGGAACACTTCCGTGCTTATCCGTATCGGGGTAAGCAGCGAAGACCCCAGGGTGGATACCACCTGAACGGCTCTATCGGACGCCTCTGGTAGGGCTTGCAAGGGTCGGACCATAGCCACTATATCCGCCACGGCTAAAGCATCCACCACCAGGTGTATTTCTCCATATCGGGGCTGGTAATCCAAGAAACCCTCCAGCGAGAGCTGTCCAGGGGTATCGGCTTCTGCCGCTTCCCCCTCAGTCTCCCTATCCCCGGAACGGAGCAGGGACGCGGAAAAGCTCAGCCCCTGGTCTTCCAAGAGGATTGCTCCGTGTACATCCGCGAGGGGTACTGTCCCAAAGCGGAGATCCCTTCCCTGAAACCCGATTTCCCGATTCCGGGTAGCGACCTGGATATCCGCGCTGATGGCATCGGTCCCTGAAAGGCTGAAATTGACCATAGAGACCTGGCCTTGGAGCGCCAACGGCGTAAACCCGAACTTCCCCTGATACCGCAGCTCTCCCTGGGGAAATTGCAGGGACAGGGGGGTAAGGATGAG
>JAISPY010000011.1 GCA_031274565.1 Treponema sp. | reverse complement strand
TTCGCCTGACGGTAGCTTATTCCCAGTTCCAGGGAAGCTGCCTTCAATGTCTTTTGTCCTCGTTTCACCATTTCCATGATTTTACCACGGAGCCGTCCGCTCCCCTTCGGTAGTCTATTTGCCATTTTTCCTCCAAGCTCATTCTACGAAAAGAGGACATTTCTATTGAACGGCGACATAAGGTATGCGGATATCTTGACAATTCCTTATATTCTTGAAAATATAAAGGGTACCTCTAAAAATCCAGGTTGGGTTTTTAGATATGCTACGTGAGGCAGTTCCACATGGTTTTACCTAGGTTTCTCTGCGCCAATTCTACCCATCACCTGAACCTCGTGGGTATAAAAGGGTGAAAACAAAAATCCTTTTTGTGGCCCATTGTTTTTTGAATACCGCTTCAAAGGTGGTACTTTACAATCGGCGGGAAATCAAGGCCGAGGAGAAGATCCGCCGCCGGTTTGTCCATGCCGCTCTGGATGCGGGAATCCAACTGCGGCAGCTTCCCTGCCCTGAATTTACCATGTACGGAACAAAGCGGTGGGGCCATACCTCGGATCAGTTTGACAATCCCTTTTTCCGCCGCCACTGCCGGAATATTCTGATCCCCGTCCTTGAAGAAGCCTCGGCATACATGGCGGACCCTAAAAACTTTGATGTCCTCGGTTTTGCGGGCATCGACGGCAGTCCCAGCTGCGGGGTGGATTATACCTGTACCGGGAGGTGGGGAGGCTCTTTGGACTGCAGGGATGATCTTGCCGCCGTGGTACATTCCGTAAGACTGGTCAAACGCCGGGGGATATTCTTTGATGAATTGGAAAACCTTCTGAAAGAACAGGGATTTGTCCTGCCCTTTACCGGCCTATACGCCCCGGAACCTGAAAAAATCATGCATCTGGCGCAATAGGGCTTGAAAAAATCACGGTTTTTGAAAACCATAAATTCGCGGTAGATTTCCCAAAAAATGAAGTTTTGGGAAATCCGCACTTGACATATTAGTGAGTTTACCATATAAATATTATAGAAATACTATGATAGAAGGAGTCAAACTATGAGTGATCAGAGGCGGAAAAACCAATATTCCATCAAGACGGATTTTTCATTGCTTGCCATTCTGCTCATCCCCATTGCAGTGGCGATTAATTTTGCGGGGGGACAGTTGGCGAGTCTTTTGAAGCTGCCCCTGTATCTTGATACCATTGGCACTATTTTCACAGCCCTGCTGGCGGGTCCCTGGATCGGAGCCCTGGCCGGCGCGCTTACCAACATAGTTACCGGCATCGCCAATCCGGTTAATTTTGCCTTTATTCCGGTTAATGTCGCCGTCGGCCTTGCCACAGGTTTTCTGGCCCGGGGGCATTTTTTCAATGTCTGGTGGAAATGGGGTATTTCGGTGATCCTCATATCCCTTGTTTCCATTATTGTGGCGGCGCCCATCGTGGTGATACTCTTTGGCGGTATTACGGGAGGCGGTAGTTCGCTTGTCACGGCCACCCTCCTCGCCGCAGGTTCCAACGTTTGGGTCGCCGTCATAGGTACCGACGGTCTCTTTAATCTTATCGACCGGATCGTGTCCGCGGTGATCTCCCTGCTGGTTATCAGGATTATTCCCGATAGAACCTTGATCAAATTCGGGGTCGGCAAAAATTATCTTGGAAAAAAGGGTGATTCCGGAGAAAAATCCTGATGGTTCGTCCCTGGGAAACACTTCCGCTCGGTAAGTGCAACAAGGTACAGGCCCTTTATCCGTCGGTCAAATTACTGATAACAGGGCTGTATCTGTTTTGTTCCGCCGTTTTGAGCACCATCAGACTTGACGGGTATCCGGTCTTTGCGGTAGGCTGGTTTTTTATCCTTCCCCTGCTGGCGAGAATGTCGGGAATTTTCCGGGTTTTCTGCAGGGATTTTCTGAAAATTTTCCTTGTTTCGCTTTTTATTCTTCTGGTACAGTGTTTTTCCTTCAGAGGTGGCGAGATTCTCGCCTCTTTTGCCTTCCTGAAATTCTATAAAGCCGGCCTGATAAAGGGGATGATCCTGGGCTTCTCGATTATGAATACCGCGGGGGTTTTTCTCTGGATGTTCAAAACCATGGAGAACAGGGAGCTGGCCTTTGCGATTGACGCCGCCGGAATGAACCGCATGGCATCCTTTGTTTTTATGTCCTCCCTGGGGATGATCCGTACGCTGGAACGGAGCAGCCGTATCATCATGGATGCTCAGCGCGCCCGGGGACTGGAAACCCAGGGGAATATCCTGGTAAGAGCCAGGGCTTTTTCCCCAATCCTGATACCCCTTATTTTGAGTGCCGTTACCAGCGCTGAAGAACGGGCCCTTACCCTGGAGGCCAGAGGGTTTGATGTACCGGGTACGAGAACCCATATTTTCACCGTTGCCCACAGCCCCTATGACCGGGCCGCCCGGAGGATTGCCCTGGGGATCACCGCCTGTGTAGTAGGGTCAAGAATAGCGCTATGGCTTCTATAGTTGAATTCAGAAAGGTGCATTATGCCTATCCCCTGTCGGATGAGGCGGTTATCAGGGATATTTCCTTCACTCTGGAAAGGGGGAAATTCTACGGGTTAATCGGACAAAACGGCAGCGGCAAGACCACCCTTTGCGCCCTGATCCGGGGATTCGCGCCTGGTTTTTATAAGGGAAAGCTGGAAGGGGAGATCCTTATAGACGGAAAGCCGGTTCCGGATTACGGTCCGGGCGAACTGTCCCGGCGGATCGGGTATGTCTTCCAAAACCCCTTTAATCAGATCAGCGGCATAAAAAATACGGTAT
>JAISPY010000223.1 GCA_031274565.1 Treponema sp. | reverse complement strand
GTCGCGGCCTTTATGGAGGGGCGGATCCGCTTTCTTGATATACCTCGGGTCGTTACCCAGGTCCTCGATCGGGAATGGACCGGTGCGCTTGAACTCGAATCCATCCTGGACCTGGATTCCCGCGCCCGATCCGCGGCAGAAGACCGTATAGCATTATCCTGCTAAATAGAGTATATCTATGAGTATGCTTATCATTAAAATCCTCCTGGGGCTCCTCGGGCTGGGGGTAGTGGTGTTCGTCCATGAACTGGGGCATTTTCTTGCCGCCCGACTCGTGGGCATTGAGGTGGAAGCATTTTCCATAGGCTGGGGTAATCCAATCCTCAGGAAGCAGGTCGGTTCGGTGGAATACCGGCTCGGCATGTTTCCCCTCGGAGGCTACTGCAAGATGCGGGGGGAAAATGAATTCCAAGAAGCCTATGAACGGCAGCAGCAGGCTATTGCCCCCACTCCAGGCACCTTTTTTGGGGTCAGCCCAGGACGGCGTATTATCGTGTCCTTGGCGGGTCCCCTTTTTAACCTCTGCTTTGCGGTCCTGGCCCTTTCGGTCATTTGGGGCTTAGGCTTTGACGTAACGACCCTGGGAAACCGGATCGTATTGGCTTCCAGCATCAGCCCGGAAGAACAATACCCCGCAGATGAGGCCCAGCTTAAAACCGGCGATCGCATTGTCCAAATAAACGGCAGACCCATCGCCACCTACCATGATATACAGGAAATGATTGCGGTTAATCCGGAACAGGAGCTTTCTCTCCAGGTGGAGCGGGAGGGAACAATGCATACCCTGAAGGTGCGGCCAAGCCTGGATAAGCGTACCGGCGCCGGTAAGATCGGGGTCTATTTCTGGGCGGACCCAGTAGTGGCCTCGGTAGCTCCCGGCAGTCCCGCGGCTATCGGGGGTCTTCAAAGCGGAGACCGGATTCTCCGGGTAAACGGTACGGATTTTCCCTATACCGTGGCCTTACTCCCTATCATACGCAACCAGCCTCCGATCCTCTCGGTGGAGTTTGAACGGGAAGGAGCGATCCTCCAGACTGAGCTGGTTCTTTCGTATACCGATGAGGGCGGTGCGGAACTGGGGATACGCTACCAGGCAGTGCAGTACCAGACTCCCCGGCTGGGTCCCTTGGCCGCGCTTCGCAAAGGCGCTGAGGAGACCTGGAAGACCCTGGTGGTCTCTCTCCGCAGCTTGGGGCTGCTCTTCAAGGGCATCGATCTCACCCAAGCGGTGTCAGGGCCGGTGCGTATCACCTACATGGTGGGGGATGCGGCCACTGAAGGCTTTGAGCAAGGGGTGGGCGCAGGCTTTCGTTCTATGGCAAGTTTCTTGTCCCTTATTTCCATTGCCCTGTGCGTGATGAACCTCCTCCCCCTTCCGGTCCTTGACGGCGGCATGATCCTGCTCTTTATTATTGAAGGGATCAAACGGAAACCCCTGCATCCCCGGGCCATCATGGTGTTTCAGACCATTGGGGTGGTCCTGATTTTCGGACTTATGGCCTTTGCGGTTTTGGGGGATATTCTGTATCTGGCGCATCGCTAAGGAAGCACTGATTTATGCAATCGAGAATAAATCAGTGCATACTTTAATGTGGTTTTTCGCAGTTTTCCGCAGGAAAACAAGAAAAACCATAGGGCAACGCTGATTAGCGTCAAGTTAATCTGCGTTGCCCTAAAGGACGGTCGGTTTGAGCAAATCTATACATACCCGCCGCAGCATAGGGATCTGCGCGCTGATGAGTTTATTGCCTGCGGCATCGTGTTTATCCGCCCAAGTTCCCTATGCGGAGGAATTGCTGATACCTGGGGGACACCGGGGAACGGTGCATACCCTGCTGCATGATGAGCAGGGAAAGGTTTTGAGCGCTGGTTCCGACGGTTTTCTGGAAATCTGGGATCCCCGAAGCACCGCCGCCACCGAGCGGTTTCAAGTAAGCACCTATGGGATCACTGCTATGGTTCTGCGGCCCGGTACCTCCCAGGTAAGCCTCATTGAAAGCGACGGCATAGACCGGTACCGAGTTGCCTCATGGGATTATGAAACCAAGCAAAGACGTTTTGTCCAGGATTTTAGGGATCCCATCTCCTTTATCGCCTATTCCGGGGGGGGTACGTTTCTGATTCTGGTGCAACCGGGTAAGAGCGGGGTAAGCTTCATACACGGGGAAACCGGGGAGAGCCTGAAAGCCCCGGATATTACCGGGACCTTGAGTTTTGCCGCTACCGGAAAATCAGAACGGACCATGATTGGGTATGCCCCATCAGGGGTACTCTCCTATTGGGACCTGGAATCGGGACAGGAGATCCGGCATTTTACGGTGCAGACCCAGATCCGCGCTCCCCGCTTATTCGGGAATAACCGGTTCCTGGGGGGCATTGATGCGGGGGGCTTGGTGCTCCTGGATGCGGTTTCCGGCGCGGTCTTAGCCCGGGAACGGGGTATGGCTCCCAAGTTTTTGATTGCCCTCGCCCCGGAAGCCTCGGAATTTATGTGCTTGGCCGATGGTTCTGGGGGATCGAGCCTGTACCATTTTGGGATTAGTCCTACCGGGAAGCTGGAGCTTAAAAACCAATGGCCCCTGCCTCGGAGCATCCCTGCAGTTATGAGCGCGGTGAGTACTGCGGATGCGGTGGTCTTAGGGACCATTGACGGAGAGGTCTGGCTCGGCAAGCAGGACGGAACCGCAGCCCTGATGCGGGTACGTCCGCAGCGGCGCATAACCGAAGCCGCTGCCGCGGCATCCTCCCTAGGATTTCTTACCGAGGATCAGGCCTTGGGGTTCATTCCCCTGGATTATACCCAGTTGGAAGCGGGCGGAAGCATCCCCCTGGAACAGAGCCCCTACACGAGGATCACCTCGGATTCTGAAGGGGTAACCGGGGCGGGGCGTTTGCTACTCTGGCAGGAAAACACGACCGGTTCCTTCCCGATACTCAGAAGTGTGCAGCACGGCGCGGTCCAGGACAGGGTCTTTGACCAGGTATCCCGGCGCTTTCCCCTCCGCGCCGCAGCTCTGCGGGGAGACCAGGTCCTCTTGCTTGACGCCGCAGGGAATAGTACGGTTTTGTCCGCCACAACCGGGGAGACGCGCTTTTCTTTTTCATCTGTTTCAGCCTTGGACGCCGCTTTGCTCTCAGATGGAAATATCATCATCGGCCAAAGCGTGGTCTCCGGTAATGCGCCGTTCCTCTGGGTGAATAGCACCACTGGGGAAACCGTACCCATAGCGGTTTCCGCTTCGGTGGGCGCACGGGTGTTTTGCGGGACTAGCGGCACCCTCTATGGGGGGACAGTAGGTTCTGAGCAAGGGCGTCTCAGCACTGCCCTTATCAGGCTTTCCCTCACCAGTCCTTCCCGTTCAAGGCCGCTGGCACGCTGCCCTGGAGAGGACACGGGTTTCGCCCTGGCCGAGTCCGGCGGGACCGTGGCCTCAACCCTTGGTGGAGAAGGGGCGGTCATCTACGGTTCCGGGGGGAATGGGTTTGCCATCCCCTTTGAACGGCGTTCGGGCTTTCCCCAGCGTCTTATCGATGGGGCGAGCGCTTTTATCGCCCTGGATACGGAGGGCGCCATCGCATGGCATGATCCAAAATCGGGCGCGCTCTTGGCCCTCTTCCATTTGTATGCAGAGGAATGGATCCTGGAAAAGCCGGGCGCGCCGCTGATCCGGGGAGGGCTTATCCGGTCTGCGGAGTGAACCACAGGGATTGCGGTGTTCCGTATGGTATTCTAGCACATGAGGTGATCCGGAAGGATAAGCGGGAGCCGTAGCAGGATACCCTTTTGGGAGTATTCCTGCCCCTTCCCGCACCTCGGGCGTACGCCGTTCTTTCGAAGGGCGCCGCGATCATTTAGAAAAAAGAAAAAAAAGGAGGTATGGTGAGACTATGAAAAAAGAGCTGCGGATCGCCATATCAGGAAAAAGCGGCTGCGGTAATACCACCGTAAGCAAGGTGGTGGCTGAATCCTTAGGGCTTAGATTTATCAATTTTACCTTTAGAAATTTAGCTCGGGAACAGGGTAAGGAGCTTGCGGACATCCTTGCCTTGGCTGCAGAGGATGATTCCTGGGACCGGGAGTTGGACCGGCGCCAGGTGGCCTTGGCCCGGGAAGAAGGGGGCTGTGTGCTTGGTTCCCGACTGGCCATCTGGATGCTCCAGGAAGCGGATATCAAGGTATACCTTAAAGCTCGCAGTGAGACCCGGGCGCGGCGTATCATGCAGCGGGAAGGGGGGAGCTTAGCCACAGTAGCCGCGTTTACGGAAGAACGGGATCGGCAGGATCGGGAACGGTATCGACGGATCTACGGCATCGACAACGATATCTATACCTTTGCGGATCTGATCATCGATACGGATAACCTGGCGCCCTCGGCGATTGCCGAGCGGATTATCCGGCAGGCGGAGCAGCAGGGATCGTGAAGAAAACGGAAGCGTATACCGCCTTTAGAGAGCGGGTCTATGCTCATTATGCAAGCGCGGGGAGGGTGTTTCCTTGGCGGGAACACCCCAGTCCCTGGGGGGTTTTGGTTTCGGAGTTCATGCTGCAGCAAACCCAAACCGAACGGGTGGTACCCTACTGGGAGGGGTGGATGCGTCGGTGGCCCACATCGGAAGCGCTGAACCGGGCTTCCTTGGAGGAGGCCCTCCGGGAATGGAGTGGTCTTGGGTATAACCGCCGCTGCCGGTATCTAAAGGAATGTGCCCGGATAATTACCGAGGGATATGGGGGTACGGTGCCCCATACCCCTGCAGAACTCCTCCCCTTGCCGGGGATTGGCGCGTATACTGCGGGGGCCATTGCTTGTTTTGCTTATAATTACCCCGGGGTCTTCATCGAGACGAATATCCGTTCCGCGGTGATCCACTGCTTCTTCCAGGACCGGGAAGCGGTGAATGACGGGGAAATATTCCCGATCCTGGAGGCAAGCCTGGACCGGGAGAATCCACGGAAATGGTATTGGGCGCTCATGGATTACGGTGCGGCTTTAAAGAAAGTAACCCCCAATCCAAACCGAAAGAGCGCCCACTATACCAAACAGTCCCCTTTTGCGGGTTCTTTCCGGCAGCGGCGTGGGGCGCTTATGAAGGCGCTCCTCTCCCAAGGTCCTGCGGGGATTCCGGACTTGGGGGCGCGTACCGGCATTGCGGTGGAGGATATCTACGAAGCCCTGAAAGCCTTGGAACGAGAGGCCATGGTAGCCGAGGAAGGGGGGATCTACAGGATCAGTGAGCGCTGATCTTTTTCCCCTACTGCTTCATGCGGCTTAGTAAGGAATCGCGGCGTTCTATTATAGAGCGCCTAGAGGGAAGGGCTTTTGGCGCCCTTCCAAACCGCCTCCTGGGAAAAAATGAATGCGCTGGATTTCCTCTCGGTAAGACACGCCGTATTCATCGGGCATAAAGCCACCCAGGAGCAGCGAATTTGCATCGGGCCAATTCCCCAGCCCGGACTTCTTCTTCCATCCCCAACGGTACGGGCATATAATCCAGGGCCAGGCTCAGGCGAAACCCTTCCTCCAGCGCCGCTTCCGCTTCCTCATAGGAAAAAACACGGCCTGCCAGGGCCTTGAGACTCGTTACCCGGTCTTTAACCTCCCGGATACTGGTATCCTTGAGTTTTTCCTGGGGAACCCGGAGCAGCTCAAACATAAGCTCCACCTCCGTATCCAACAACACCGTACCATGCTGCAAGACACAGCCCATCCGCCGGGTTTGGGCATTGCCGGAAATCTTTCTGCCTCCCGCGAGGATGTCGTTACGCTCCACGATGCAGGATGGAACCCCTAAACAGGCCAGCCCCTGGATTATTCCCGCGCAGAGCCGATGGTAGGAATCCTGGATGCTCTCCCCTGCTAGGGGATGATCCAGGGGCATGATGATACTATAGGTTATCTCCGCATGGTGAAACACCGCGCCCCCGCCGGAGATCCGGCGGACCACATCCACCCCGTGCCGGGTACAGGATTCCAGGTCCACCTCTTCGCTCAGCCCCTGGAAATACCCCACCGAAACCGCAGGGGGGTTCCAGCCGTAGAACCGTAACACCGGCAGGGACCTTCCCTGGGCAACCCCTTCCAGCAGGGCTTCATCAAGACCCATGTTGTAAAACCCATCATGGAAGCCTGAGTTGATGCGCCTGAACGGAAATCGCGGCCCTGGGGTATTCATACCGCTCCCCTTGCGGAAAACAGTACCGAGGCCACCCCTTCCCCGGAGATGCCGAATACCTGCACCCCTTCTTCCTGCAGTAAGCGATCAAAGGTTGCGGCTACTTCCTTGAAAGAGATACCCCTGAGCCGCTGTTCCACCCTATCAAAGCCCTCTTCAGGACTGGCGAAGAAATCCCCCCGGATACGGATACTTTGGATGATCCCGGCGTTAATATCCGCGTTGAGCCTGATGAGCTTACACCCCAGGGGTTTTCCCATACCTTCAAGGGTCATCAGTCAGCATCCTGCGCCAGCTTCCAAGCTGCATGAGCCTGATAGCTGGTCCGGGCCAAGGGAGCGGAAACCACTGCGGCAAACCCCCGATTCCGGGCTTCCTCGGCATATCCTTCAAAACCTTCCGGGCTGATATATTCCACCACTGGAATCTGAGCGGGAGAGGGTCTGAGGTACTGACCCATCACGAGGATATCCACCGCAGCTTCCCGCAATTCGTCCATAGCAGTTAATACCTCGGCTTTTTTCTCACCGAGTCCCAAAAGAAGGCTGGTTTTCGTTACCATACCCCCTTTTGTTCTATCCTTTCTATTTTTTCTATAAATTTTGGCATGCCTTAGGGTAGCCAGGCTCGTATCAAAGGATGCCCTGGGGTCCCGAATCCATTGCAGGGAACGGACCGTTTCCACGTTATGGGCTATGACCTCCGGTCCCGCCGCTGCAATCGGGGCGATTTCCCCGGCGGTATAATCAGGGATGAGCAGTTCCACCGCGATTCCAGGATTCCCTGCTTTGATTGCGGTAAGGCAGGCAGCAAAATGCCCGGCCCCCCGATCAGGGAGCTCATCCCGATCCACCGAGGTGAGGACTAGGTAGCGCAGGCCCAGTTCCTGGGCAGCGGCGGCAAGCGCCGCTCCCTCATCGCTACGGATTTCCTCTCCCTGGGGACCTCTGGAGACCCGGCAAAAACGGCAGGCTCTGGTACATCGGTTCCCCAGGATCATAAAGGTCGCGGTTCCTGCTCCCCAGCAGCAGCCTTTATTAGGACACCATGCCTCATCGCACACCGTATGGAGCCGGTGTTTTTGGAGGACCCGCTCCACCTGCTTACAAGCCTCCCCGGTGGGCAGTTTGACTCGGATCCAGGGAGGCTTTTTGAGGGTCTCTGAGGAACGTATATCGGAACAGGGTAAGGACATAGGAAAAAGTATAGCAGACTACCCAGAGAAGAACCATAGGGACCTTCTGGACAGCAGGACAAGCGCATTACTACGGGGTGGTTTGGAGGGTCTAGCCCTCCGACCCCCAAAACGTGAACGGTCTTCCTGCTGTTTTTGCTTGTCCTTGCCATAGGGTTCCCCTATAATATGCCTTATGGTATATAAAGAATGGTTTGAGGATGAGCGCTTCTGGGAGGAATACGCCCCCGTCATATTTGACAGTTCACATTGGGCGGAGGTTCCTCAGGTGGCTGATGGCATAACCCGGCTTGCCAAACTAAACCTGTATGGTGCGCCTGGGAAGTCTGATAAGGTCCCGTCCGGACCGTGGGCGCTGGATCTTTGCTGCGGATTTGGGCGCATCACCCTGGAACTGGCGAGGCGGGGTTTTATCACCACCGGGGTAGATATTACCGAAAGCTACCTGCGAACTGCCCGGGAAGATGCGGCCTATGAACATCTGGACATCGAATTTATCCACCAGGATGTCCGTTCCTTTACCCGTCCTGGTTTTTTTGACGTGGCAATCAACCTGTACATTTCCTTTGGCTATTTTGAGCATCCTGAGGACGATCGGCGTATGGTCCAGAATGCATACCATTCACTCAAACCCGGAGGGGCCTTTATCATAGAAACCTTGGGAAAGGAGATTGCGGTCCGAGATTTTGTTGAACGGGAATGGTTTACCCGGGAAGGGCTTACGGTGCTTACCGAGTATAGTCCAGTGGATTCCTGGGCAGGGCTTAAAAATCGATGGATCCTCCTCAAGGATGGCGCCTGGATCGAGCGAACCTTTACCCAGCGGCTCTATGCCGCGTCGGAGTTGCGGCAGATGCTCTTGGAGACGGGCTTTTCATCGGTAGAACTCTACGGCGATTGGAACGACGCGGTCTATGATAACCGAGCGCAGATGCTCATCGTGGTAGGCCGCAAGTCCCCGTTGTAACACCTGTGAAAGAGAAGGGAAAATTATACCCTACCAAACAAGAAAATAGTAGACCCTTGTATCCTGTAAGAAACCAACTAATTGGGTAGTTTTTTATAATACACCGCATAATTATGTAAAAAGAGGGATAAGGGGGTAAAGTAAGCCCTTATTCTTAAAAGGGTATAATTTTCCCTTTTCAATCACATTTCAATCACAAAAGTCTTGACAAAGGAAATAAATGAGAATATTATAAAAATTAATCGAAGGGTACTTGACAAAGGAGAAATTTTATGTATAATAACAAGCAACAAGCAACAAGCAACAAGCAACAAGCAACATTTACAATCGGAAACAATTGATTGGTTGAGATTCCCATTAGTAATATTTGTAATTTTTATACATAGTTTCGGTTTGCCGGAAATCGTAAATGTGCGGGAGATAAACCTTGCTTCCTTTTCAGGTATGGACGTATATAATATAATCCGTATTGTTATAAGGCAGCTCGCATCAATTTGTAATTCCGGGTTTTTCCTTTTTTCCGGATACCTTTTCTTTTTTAACATCAATAATTGGAACAAAAAAATTTATATAAAAAAATTGAAAACAAGAATCAACACGTTAGTTATACCTTATGTTTTATGGAATATTATAAATGTATTGATTCGTCCTATTATTATTTTGGGAGGACGAATACTAAAAAAAGATGGCGAATGGGAACGTTTCTCAATATTTTTTAACGAATTACTTGATAAAGGAGTATGGAATATATTCTGGCATTATAATACATGGGGAACTAATACAAATATTTTTGGTTGGCCAAGGCCAAGCATGGGACCGTTCAGCGTTCCCATGTGGTTTTTACAGACGCTAATAATATTAACAATATTTACTCCGATAATATATTTAATCTGTAAATATTTAAAAAAATATGGGATTATTTTATTGGGAATATTATATTATACTGGAATTTGGTTCTCAATTCCCGGTTTTAGCATAAATCCAGTATTCTTTTTTACATTGGGTTCTTATTTTGGAATTTATAAAAAGAATATGGTGCTGGAAGTGCGGAGATACAAAATATTTTGGTATCTTGTTTCGATTATAACAATAATACCATCTGCATATTTTAATTATGATGAAAAAACAATATACAATTATTTTAGTCCCATTTTCATTCTTGCAATGGTAATAAGCGCAATAAATATTGCTTCCTGTTTAATTGAAAAGAAAAAGATAAAACCCAATAAAACATCATCTCAGGCAACTTTTTTTGTTTATGCCATGCATACGGTATTAGTTTTAAGTATAGTTGGAGTTGTATTTGATAAAATCATACAATCAAAGGCACCAATAATATTAATACTAAGGTATTTCACGGTTCCAATAATGACCGCTTATGTATGCGTAGGTATTTATTGTGTGATGAAAAAAATAATGCCTAAAATGTTAAGTACATTATCAGGAAATAGATAAAAAGTATGAGCACGGCACATAACGAGACTGTCGGAAAAGTAATTTTATAACCCTCGTAACACTATATATAGTGTATCATTGTTGAATGTTATGCTATATATGGTGGAGGATTGGCTATCAGTGACTAATTCGACAGTCTCAACAGGTCTGTATATACTTCGCATTGTGGTGGGCTAAAATGTCATAAACAGCCGGAACGTTGTGTGCAATTACGCAAAATGTATAAAAAAATATACATAAATAGTCAAGAAACCTATTGTATAAATAAATATAAAATATAATGGTATATACTGTGTAATGTAGGAGAATATGTTGATAAAAAATAGAATATATTTGGATAATTGCTGTTTCAATAGGCCATATGACGATCAAACGAATCTCAATGTTCATCTTGAAGCTCAGGCAAAGGTCTTTATTCCTTCCGGGATTTAATACCCATATGCGTTTACTTTACATATCGGAGAAAATATGATACGATCAATAAATGGAAAAGGGAAAGACAAGCTTTGAGCAATTAGTATCGGTAATGCCCGAAGGATAGGAAGACCAGGCAAAGGAATTGGAGGCACTACGGACACGGGAAATCAAGAACGCAACGGATTTGTTGCGGTTTGTTTTTTTATACCTCACCGAAGGTAAATCGTTTAGCGGGACGGTGGCGTTATTGAAGCTGACGAGAGGTGGTTCCATGACCAAGAAAGCGGTATTCACGAGGTTCTAAAAATGCAGGGCATGGTTGCAATGGCTTGGTGAAAATATCTACCGGAACAATCAGAGGACACTGGAACCTCCGCCCTGGCTAGGAGATAAGAAGGTCTATCTGGTAGACGCCAGCGACGAGCCGGTGCACGGGAGCGACAAAGCGGATTACCGGCTACAGTATGCGGTAGGGCTGTTTGACCTGGTGATAGGAGACCGTGCGTATTGCAGTAAACAGGGGATAGCGTATCTGCGGGGGCTGGGGAGCGGGTTTGTGCTGCGATTTGGGACGAGGCGGTTTCATATCTACAACGCAAATGGCAGGGAAGTGAATATATTGCGGTGTTTCAAGGGGTTAAAACCGGGAGAAAGCGGGGAAGCTACCCGGTATTATGAATATGAGGGGGAGTACCAGCCGTTACGTTTTTGTGTATTGCGGAAAACCAAAGAAGCGGAGCGGAAAGGGCTTGAGGCTTTAGAGAAAACGCAGATGAGGAAACACGGGAACAAGGAATTAAGCAAGGCACAGAGAGCCTATAACCGGTATGTGGTAGTAGTTACCTCAATAAGCGATGCAGCTCTCGATGTGATACGTGAGCTGTATCGGCAGCGGTGGCAGATAGAGCTGGTATTCAAACGGTTAAAGTCGTTGTTCGGCTACCATGAGATACCGGTCCATATTGAGCAGAGCGCCCTCGCGTGGTTTTACGGCAAGCTGTTATTAGCAGCCCTTTGCGAGACCTGGGTAAACTCGGAAACATAGTTTCCGCGGTCGTTTTTCCCCCTCGGCAGGAAACCATAGCACG
>JAISPY010000175.1 GCA_031274565.1 Treponema sp. | reverse complement strand
CTTCCCGCCTGTTGTCAGGCACATCCTTCCCGACCTCTTCCAAACTGCCCATTAGCGCCTTAAATATTCCTCGTCCCATCCCTGCATCATATCATTTTTTCTAAAATGAGAATTGCTGGTCCAGAGCCTTAACTTGTTGACATTGATTACGGGAGTATAAGACATGCTCTCCTATCAGTGAACCGCTCAACGTTCAAACGAT
Source organism: Treponema sp. (assembly GCA_031274565.1). Lineage (GTDB taxonomy): Bacteria > Spirochaetota > Spirochaetia > Treponematales > Breznakiellaceae > JAIRLU01. The sequence continues at coordinate 4,932 of JAISPY010000175.1, read as the reverse complement.
AGGAGGCATGGATGAACGACCTTAATAGGTTAACCCAGAGCGTATGGGATTGCAAGTACCCTATAGTATAGATACCGAAATGTCGGCAGAAGCAATTATAGGGCGGAGGGGCAAACTACCTGGGGAACGTGTTCCACGAACTGGCACGGCAACGAGCAAGCCGGATACGGGAGGGGCATGTATGCCCCGATCCTGTCCATATGCTGAGAGAGCTACCGCCCACCTATGCAGTATCCGCAGTGGTTGGATATATCACGGGAACAAGTGCCCTAACGATAGCCCGAACCTATTTGGGGAAACGGAAGGATTGCACGGGACAAAACTGCTGGGCAAGCGGATATTTCGTATCAACGGTAGGAGGAGATGAGGAAGCAATCAAGCAAGATATCCGGGAGCACGAAGAGGAAGACAAACGGGAACTGTTCAAAGCTAACTAAACACAAGCTCCGCCTTTAGGCGGAACCAGAACAAACCGCTTTGAGCGGTTCACCAATCATGCCCCCGGCTTTGCCGGGGGTATCTGACTTTTCCATTTGTATGAATATGAAAATTTGGACATAATGCACAATTTAATCCACAAAGAGAAAAATCATGATTTTTTCTTATATATTCTTCCATATTATTTTATTCCGCCTATAAATTTATTTTTTTATTATAACATATTCTCTTATGCGATGCATTTTCTTTGAAAAATTATTGCACATAACGTTCCGGTTGTTGACGACGTTTTGCCAACACGAATAAGGGCATTGCGAAGCATCCGTTCCGCAGGAACGGCGACCAGGGCTGGCAAAATGTAGCGATCATCGGTATCACTTTGCGTAGTGTGAACAGGCCCTAGGAATTTCAGGATGCTAAACAATAGGGGGCGATAAAGTATCTGTTCTGAAAACAGCCACCCAATCAAGGGGAGTGAAGATACCTGGTACCATCTATAAAGCCGAATACGCACGGCATGGGTATCATCATCGTGCGGTACACCGTTCATGGGCAATGATAAGGTTACTCACCTGTTCCAAGACTGTAAGCGCGCCGGTGTATCCCACATCACAGCGGTTTAGTATGACCGCAGCTTCAGATGGATACGATACAATCAGATGGGGAATACCCAAACGCCGTGCGACGTCTTGTTCCAAACCGCTGCCCAGCACGAGGCCGGCCTTGGAGTCCGCGATAAGCGCCGCGATTTCCCCGCTGTCTTTGGAAAAAGAAATATGCTCCGCCAATGCCGCCAGGTCTTCCGACGGCTCCGGCGTTTCTTCACCTGCTGGGGCGTCCGTAACTATCGCCCGCTTTAACGAAAACCCCAAGACCCGGTTCAGAAATGTACCGTATCGCCGAATGGTTCCTGCATCACCCACCATCACCCATTCTTTTTGATAGGGATAGGTAACATAATATTCGGTCAACTGCCGCAGGGCATGGATAAACCGTTCCTTTTCACCGCGCAGATAGGGTTTTATTTTTTCAGTGTCTAGGGAGAGCAGCGCCGCGATCTTATGCACGAATAACGCGGTTTCTTCTTCCCCTAAAAAAGCGCCATACGCCTCCACATAGGGAATGCCGTAGGTACTCCGCAGGGTTTCAGCTGCCTTCAAACCCCATTGGGACAGGACAATAGTGAGTTCAGCCTGATAGGCGCGCTTCCAGTCCGCTATGGTTTGCCCATACCCAAACAAGGTATTAACCTGCACCCCCAAAGAACCGAGAATACGCTGAATCTCCTGGAGGTTTCCCTGCCAGCACAGATCCTGGCCCGGAATAAGCCCCAGAATATTGACGAGGTTTTTTTCGGTTTTCCCGGAAAGGGAACTTACCGCAGGCAGTTGCGAGAAAATGGCGTCTACCACACCCGCATACCCGCGGTATACATCACCCTTGAACCCTGCGCTCTCATAACAGATGACGCTTACCCCCTGTTCGGCTAATTCCGCGGTCATGGAGGAACTATCATCCCCGACCATCTCCGCTTCACAGCCGGATAGGACCACATACAGGTCCCCGTGGAAAACTTTGACGGTGTTTTTCATCTGTTCCCGCAGACGGGACGCGCCTCCGAAAATGATCTGTTTTTCATAGACATTGGAGGCGGGCGTCTCGAATCCTGACCAATACGGGCTTAGGATCCCACCCGCCCAGGCCGCGTAAAATTGCTGGATGGCGCAGCCCGGCGTGGAGTGAACAATCGGAACCACCCCTGCAATTCCCATTACCGTTTGCAGCGCCCCGTGCAGGTTACAGCCGATCCTGGATTTTTCAATACCCGCATACATACTAGGTTACTTCCTGTTTAATGTGCCAATTAGCGTTCTTTTTCAGCCAGGACGCTTTATAGGGATGCCGGGGATTGGCAAACAGATAATCCGCGAATCCCCGCCGTGTCCCGGCGGCTTGGATGCTTTGCAGCAACTCCGCCGCGCCTTCATAGCCGTACAGGGTTTGATATTCCAGCGCTACCGGAAGAACCCCAAACTCGAGCGCCCAGGCAGCGCTTCCGTTCCCGGTGATATAAAAATCCGGGGGGTCTTTGCTCACCATATTGGCCAGTTCAAAGGGCTGTCCGTTTCCCACATGGACAAAAAGATCCCCTGAAAGCCGCGTAAGGGCTTCCCGGTTGGTTTCATCCGCCGCGTCAATGGAGATGCCCGTAATGTCCGCCCCTAGCGCTTCCAGAAACAAGGCGGTTTCCGCCGCTTCCTCCGCAGGCAGGCTTATAAAAAACCGTTTGCCCGCAAGGGGCTTTTTTGAAAAAACCGGTCTCCATTTTTTGGTTTCGGTATTGATACGCTCCTGTGCCGCTTCCTCCCGGTGTATCAGTTTCCCCAGTGTTAAGAGCCATGCGGATGTAGCGGTGATGCCTACCGGGGTTCTGCTTTCCGCGAAAACAACGCCGGTTTTTTCCGCTAATCCCCGCAGAAAAACATCCGCCCGGGAATCATTGATGGCGATGGACGCTTTCGCTTCCCCGGCCCGGGCGATCCGGCTGAGCGGGGAAAACCGGGGAATACCATGGGCGTTGCAGCCGATGGACGTGAGCAGCCTAACGAGGGCATCCACTCCCCGTCGGTTTTCTGAAACCGCTATGAGATTAACAAAATCCTCCCCCGGTGCGGCGTTTCCTCCGGTGGGCGTATCCACCAGATATTTGCCGATTGCGTGGAGGACTATATCAATGCCGTTTACCGCGACTTTTGATTTAAACCCGTCGCTCGGGATAGAAATAATCCGGGTATCAAATTCCGCTTCCAGTTCCAAAATGACAGAATTAATATCGTCATTATTGATGGCCACCACCGGGGTCCCTACGATAAAAATGGCTCGGGGATGCTGTTCGCGGTATGCCCGTTCTAATACCCGACGGAGTTTTTCATCTCCCCCAAGAATCGTATCCCGCTCGTGCAACGCGGTGGAATACCAGACGCCAGAAGAGCCCTGGTAAAAATCCAGGCAGGCCGCGCCGCAGCCGATAACCCCGTGTATAACCACTACCGCTTCCGGTATGGTACTCAGCAGCCGCAGGGCTTCAAGGATGTCATCGGAATTCGCCTGCGACAGGGTACGGATCCGCTGGTGCGGTTCCGGCACGGTCCATTCGTTTTGCAGGTCCCGTATTTTCCCCTGATACGCGGAGAGGGTAAAAAAGCGCTTCTCCCGGGAGATGACGGTGTTTTCCAGAAATGCCGGCATTAAATCGCCCCGCCTTCGGAAACTACCCCGGCCTCTAGGGTGTATATCTTGTCTCCCCAATTCCTGGCCCAGTCCCGCAGTTCCGTAACGCCCAGCGGATTGGGCACCACCAGGTTGTTTTCACCGGCAATGAACTTTGCGAGGGCGCGATACTGATCCGCCTGTTCAGAATCAGGACTCGCCTCGATAACGGTTTTCCCGTATAGCTCGCTTTGAGAAACCACCAAGGATCGGGGAATATACCCCACCACCTGGGTTCCGGTTCTCTCGGCGAAATCATCCATAATGGATTGGGAATAAGCCGCGGACAGGCTGTTTCCTATAACGCCGCCCAGTTTGGCGCCTCCGGTGGGGGCGTATTTATTGATAGCCTTGAATAAATTATTGGCCGCGTAGATGGCCATAAAATCAGAAGAACTCACCACAAAAGCCCGGTCAGTTATACCATCACGGATTGGTACGGCAAACCCGCCGCAGACTACATCGCCCAGTACGTCATATAAGACAAAATCCGGTTTGAATTCCTCGAATAACTGTAATTCCCGCAGCAGGCTGACCGCCGCGTTTATGCCCCTTCCCGCACAGCCGACCCCTGGAACCGGTCCTCCGGATTCAACGCACAGCACACCCTTAAATCCCTGGATGGATATATCCTGCAAATGTACCCTGGTTCCTCCCCGCAAACTGTCCAAGACCGTAGGCAGGTAATTATTTCCCCGTAAGGTGTTCGTGGAATCGCTTTTAGGATCGCAGCCGATCTGAATTACCCGGTATCCGGCTTCCGCCAGGGCCGCGCTTATGTTTGACGTCGTGGTCGATTTACCGATTCCGCCCTTGCCATATATCGCAATATGCCTGCCAATTTGCCCGCTCATACTGGCTCCTGCACTTCGACGCGCTTGTTCAAAGGGTTTCCGCTGGGGCTTACGCTACCGGCAGGGACTTCACTTTTGTTATGAGCGGGTAATTCTGCTACAAGCATTCGCTTTTTTAGATACACCTCGTCCCGTACCTTTTCTTTTTGTCCTTGGTTTGCCCTACTCATGGTATTCCTCCTAAATTGTATAATCATCGGGAATTGTATCGTGGTCAAAAAATTCCTGATATACCATTTTTCGTAATAAACTAAATGCTATGCTGGTACGGTCGCGCGGACGGGGTAAATCTACCGGAATGATTTTTTTTATCCGTCCCGGATTATTCGCCATTACCACAACGCGGTCGCCCAGAAAAATAGCCTCGTCA
>JAISPY010000111.1 GCA_031274565.1 Treponema sp. | reverse complement strand
ATCCGGTTTTTCCCTAGGTTCGATTCTTCATAGAAACGCCGAACCGATGCGGCAATACCCTCTCCGTCAAGGCCGTTTATATGCAGGAGTTCCTCCCGTTTACCCAAAGCCCCGAAACTGCCCTGCACTCCCAACACCCGGATTTGGGCCATACACTGCCGTCTATAGGCCAGTTCCGCCACGTATTCCCCAAATCCGCCTTGCACGATCCCTTCTTCGATAACAATCACCATCTCATACCGGTTCATAATATCCGCCAGGTAATCCTCATGCACGGGTTTGAGGAAGCGCAGGTTATACAGGTCCACGGCGATATTTGCCGTGAGCAGCCGGTCCGCTGCGTCCCAGACTTCCTGATAGAGACTTCCCGTAAAAGCAAGACACACCGAAGTGCCCCATTCCCGGATAAACACCCCTTTTCCCCGCTCTAGGGGCTGGGATAGGGCGTGGATCTCCGGAGGACAGTGCGCCTTAGGATACCGGATCATGGCAGGTTCTACCGCAGCCAAGGCCCAATCCAGCATCCGCTTGAGTTCCAAGCCTCCTGCAGGAGCGAGGATAGTCATGTTCGGGATTGGACGGAACAGGGCGATATCGAACAGGCCCTGATGGGTTTCTCCGTCGTCGCTGACAAACCCGGCCCGATCCAGGGCAAAGAGGACCGGTAACTTTTGCAGGGCCACATCGTGGATCACCTGATCCACTGCCCGCTGAATAAAGGTGGAATAGACCGCCACCACGGGCCGCATTCCCTGGGCCGACAATCCCGCGGCAAAGGTAACCGCATGTTCCTCCGCGATGCCTACATCAAAAAACCGGGTGGGGAACGCGGTTTTGAAGGGAGAAAGGCCGGTTCCTTTTTCCATGGCTGCGGTAATGGCCATCACCCGGTTATCCCTACCCCCTGCGTCAACCATGGATCGGTTAAACGCATCGGTGAAGGAACCATCTCCCCAGCGTTCAGGCAGGACAGGTACCTTGGGGAGGCTCAGCAGGATCCCCGTTCCTTCCGTGGGCTGGGTATCCGGTTGCGGCGGAGCCAGCTCCGACGGCTCCAGCTCCGGCGGAGTTGGAGCCGCCGCAACCAAGCCTCCGGTTACGGAAAACGAGGGAACCCCGTGGTAGCTGCCCGGATCCTTTTCAGCGAAACGATAGCCCTTACCCTTGTGGGTAATCACATGAACCACCACAGGCTGATCAAGCCGCCGCACATCCTGGAGTACCCGTTCAAGCTGCGGTATATGGTGTCCATCAATAGGCCCGACATACTCGAAACCCAGGTCCACGAAGAAATTATCCATATAGAACACCGCCTTCACCGCCCGTTTAAGCCGGACCACCAGATCGAAGACCGTGTCCCCCACCAGGGGCAGCCGTTTGGTCATGGAATCGAAGTTACGGCGGAACCACTGATACCGGGCCTTCATGGAAAGACGGCTTAAATACTTGGAAAGCCCGCCCACATTAGGGCTGATGGACATCTTATTGTCATTGAGGATGACCACCAAAGGGAGCCGGAGCTGCCCTGCATGGGAGAGGGCTTCATAGGCGAGGCCTCCGGTCAAGGCGCCGTCTCCGATAACCGCCACCACGCGGTTCCGTCCGCCTTGGACCCGGTCCGCGGCAAGAATCCCCAGGGCTGCGGAAATTGAGGTGGAGGCATGGCCGGTATCAAAGGCATCGTGGGGACTTTCGGCACGTTTGGGAAACCCCGCTATGCCTCCGGATTGACGGAGGGTGGTAAATTCCTCATACCTGCCGGTCAGGAGCTTGTGGGTATAACATTGATGCCCTACATCCCAGATGATTTTATCCTGCGGGGAGTTAAAGACCCGATGTAAGGCGATGGTCAGTTCCACTACCCCCAGGTTAGAGGCCAAATGTCCCCCCCGCTTACTCACCGTCGCCACAATAAGCTCACGGATTTCAGCGGCAAGCCGCTGTAACTGGGGGAAGGATAAATCTCTAAGATCCCGTGGCTCGTAAATATGCGCTAAAAGAGATTCAGCTTCGTTTGACAATCCACTCATACCCTTATAGTATATACCCCTTGAGGATAGTTATCAGGAAAAACAACCAAAAACCCTTTTCATAACCACAGGGTGATGAAAAGGGCTTACAAGCTCAATAATCCGCCCTATCTATGGGCTTAACTGGGGATTATAGGGGGTTCTAAAAGCAGGCTATTTCTTTTTATGACGATTCCTTCTGAGCTTTTTTTTACGTTTATGGGTCGCAATCTTTCTCAGTTTGCGTTTTCTTCCGCAAGGCACTACAGCGTCTCCTTTATGTAAGATGGCTCCTGTACCCAAACCGCTACGTACCGGTGGGGCAGGAAATTGATTCTAGTATGGAGCAAGCCCGGAAAAAAGTCAAGCACGCGCATTGCCAGCAATGTTACTTTTAGCACGAGATATGGATGTTAAGCCCCAAAATCAGGCATTTTGTCCCTATATAGCGGTAAAAGTAAAACCGCTGCGCGGCAAGGGAAGGCACTCCGCTCCGGGATTAGGCGGAAGGCGATGCTGACCGCAGGTCCCGCGAGGCCAGCAACGCTTCTATCTGTTCCGCGGTATATCCCTGCCTCATCAGTGCCAGTATGTTTTTTTGGCCTTTTTCTAGACCCTTTTCCAGACCCTTTTCGAGACCTTCTTCCCGGCCTTTTTCAAGCCCCTTTTCTAGTCCTTTTTTCAAGCCCTCTTCCCGGGCCTCCTCTTGCCAGACCTCCCTGGCATCCTCCAAGTTCCATTCCGTGAGTAACATGTTGATAACCTCCGTGCTGTGCTCCC